>JAATVS010000595.1 GCA_014523695.1 Nitrososphaerales archaeon TH5895 | reverse complement strand
TGACAACAAATAATAGTTTAATATGACGTGAAAATCTTTCAATCTCCGAAGTCAGGTAGATAATGTCAGTATGTTTTATGACTGCAGGAGAAATAAATATGGATGCAGCGAGGGAAGTGCATCCACTGAAGAGTATAGGTTGTTTCATTAAGAAGCCAATTACATCAGAAGAACTGCTACGGCGTATTAGAGCAGAGTTAGAGTAAATTCAAGCTTATGGTAATGGGTTAACTTTTTTGAAACTCTGGATAAGTACTAAAAATTGTCAATCTTTCTTATATTCTGTAGTGAGAATGGATTATTCTTTGGCTGGCAAAATAACGATATTCTAAGCTCAAACAGCATTAATAGGTTAATCGATTTGTGATTTCTTCTTATTGAGCAGTCCTCAATTGCTCTGGACTATTCACATAATTTCTAGCTTCTTGTGTTAAATCCTTGACAATAGGAGTTCCAACATCTACAGCATTCTTAATAAAACTAGAGGAGAAGATCTGCCATCCCAGGCCGAATACAGCACTTAAAGAGATTCCTAAAGAAATATCCAACGGCTGATAAGAAAGGAGAGTTTGCGATTATAACAGTAAACTCCGAGGATTGGGCTATTGATTTGGAGCATCCTAAAAAGAATACCGTAAAGTGTTGTCAGAAGTGTAGCATCCAAGAGGATATAAAACGGGTAACTATCCCAGGGTAGAAGGGTACAGATCGCAAAGATGGGGCCGTGTTACCATGAATTGGAATAACTTTAATAACTTCCTCGTCTCACGAATAGGCTATGTATCGCAGGTTGATGGTATTTGTGGTTTTATCAATCATAGGAGCGGCATCAGATTAGGAGGGAACGAATCAGCCAACAATCGCAGAGGGTGGGGATGCTCAAATTTAGCTCTCCTCCGTCCCCCCTATATTCAGCTGAAATATAATAATCAATTTTGTAATATATATCGTCATGTCAAAACATGACTATACAAAACTCGTCCCTCTAAAAACGGAGCCTGAACATCAGACTCTTTAAACACTAGAAGAGGTTAGTCCACAGGAGCAAAAAGAAAAGTTAGTGTTGTCTGAACTAGACACAGAAATAGAATGTCCTAAATGTACTAAAATTATGGAGCTAAACTGTAGGGAAGATAGCGCCAAATCTTCCACCATAACCCCATTTTTTTATGATGAATGACCTATCACAATGGTCTAGACTGATTGTGATTGATCTAGATTAATCTTTTAACACAGAATCAAAGGTTAGATCAGTTAGCACTAGGCAGTCATATTGGACACCTTTATATTGTGTGAAATCTATTATGAATTTGACTAATACGAAGAAAGGGCTTTGTAACAAATGAAACAATCTGAACCATATTCAATGTCTCAAAACTATGCCGTTGAACCAAGTAAAATGCATCTAACAATCCTGATAACAGGATGTAGCGGATTCATTGGAAGTCATCTGGTTGAAAGATTTATGTCAATTAAGGGGGATCGTAAATTTGAAATTAGATGTATGACACGTAATGTGAGGTCTGTTGAAAGCATTTTTAAGAAAGGAGAAGCAGTTAAGGATCTTAAATTTGTGCAGGCAGATGCCTCCAAATATTCGGATCTGGTTAGCGTAATGACTGGCGTCGACATCGCATTCTATTTGATTCATTCCATGGAAGGATCATCTAAAGATTGGAAAAGATTTGCGGACAGAGATCGAATAGCTGCTTCAAATTTTGCTAGGGCAGCAACAGAATGTGGAGTAAAAAGAATAATATATTTGGGCGGTTTGGTTCACGAAAACGAACTAAGGTCAATTAAGTTGTCTGAACATATGCGGAGTAGGCGGGAAGTCGGTCAAATCCTAACAAAATCAACTGCAAAGGTTACCATATTTCGAGCTGCGATCATACTCGGTCAAGGGGGAGCCTCTTTTCAAATGCTGCAATATCTCGTTGAGAGACTTCCAGCAATGGTGTGTCCCAAGTGGGTTTTGACAAGATCACAGCCCATTGCAATAGATGATGTTATCACTTACCTAATTAAAGCAATTGATTCAAAAGAAACTGAAGATAAGTCTTTTGATCTGGGAGGACCAGACATAATGTCTTATGTCGACATGATGAGACGTTACGGGAAAATGCTTGACAAGTCTATAACGATCATAATTATCCCTTTCCTTACTCCAAGACTATCATCCTACTGGATTGATCTGATCACTCCCGTCAAAGCATCCTTAGCCAGACCATTAGTAGAAAGTCTCAAACACGAAGCAATTGTAAGAGACGATTCGATTAAACATATTATTCCATTGAAATTAAGAAAATTCGAAGAAGCAATAGATGCAGCAAGAAATGAAGAGAAGAAACAAAAGAATAGCGTTACAAAGAAAAAAGAATATGTCACTCATACTACAAGCAACCAAATTCTGATTATTTCGTTAGTATTGTTAGCATTGGTTGGATCTACTTATTATGTGCTAGATGCAAGACCCGAAATACTGAGCGCGAATTGGCTTATTATTAGTGGTTTGTGGTATATTGGTATTGTATTCTCAGTATTTTTTGTCAGCAATGGAGCAAGGTTGGGAGCGATAACGGCAGGAGTTATTGGATGGATCACTCTAGCGCTATGGTTGATTGATAACATATACACGATATCCGGAGATTCTCTCCTTGCAAGTTCACCTAATATGACAATGACTATCAGAAATTTCGTTGGCGCAGTTGTAGCAGGATTGGTTGTTGCGTCTTCACACAATGTCTTCCATAAAATACGAATTTATGGATTATAACTAAGTCTCTTAAATGCTTGGAATTCCTCTAAACTTATCTCTTTGAGCTGGATTGAACTGTAAGTGGGCTCCATCACTTATTATTCAATTTAGCACTATGATCAATATTTACCCATCATTTTAAATATCAATATACTTTATCATTTCTATTATTTGGTGTACATACGGAGAAAAAAAGTAAAAGGCATTGACTATGCATACGTAGTAAGGAGCGTATGGGATCATACGAAAAGGACTTCAAAACAGGAGACAGTAAAATATCTGGGGAAGGTGTCTCGGGTTACACCAGAAATGATACCTATAGAATATCGAAATGATCCGGCCATAATTTCATTCATAACCCGCTATAGCACCGTCAATTTGAAGAAGAATGATTCCTTAACTAAAAAATTAGGTCAAGATTTATTTAGGATGCTTTCTGCAGGGGATCTGCAGAGTATAATCAAAATTTATCATAAATATACTAATCTCTTCGGGACGATTCAATTTTATGATAATCTACTGAAACCGGTAATGTATGATATTGGTCAGCAATGGGCGGAAGGAAAACTCGATGTCGCAACCGAACATGTATGCGTTAACACAGCCAATGCTTTAATAAAAGTAATAGATAAAAGCCAATTAATTCGCTCTACTAATCGTCATTATAAGGGAACGATCTTTATCTGTACACCAAATGGAGAACAGCATAATTTAGCTTGCAATATTATAGAATCCGTTTTACTATCTAAGGGATATAAAGTTTATAATGCCTCCCCTTCTTTACCTGCAGATTCAGTAATTAATTCATTAGATAGTATCTCCCCTGATGCCATTCTGATCTCTATAACATTAACAGATCATATTCAAACAACTAGGAATTTAATCAGAAAAATTAGAGCTAGATTTGCTTCTTTGACTATATTCATTGGTGGACTAGCTATAAATGATCCAAATAAAACGCATGATTTTAGTGCTACATCACTGTATGTTATTAGAAACATGATGCTCGCAGACGCAATAAAATTAATAAGATCAACAATAGTACAAACACAGACGATATGATTAATGAGATATACCGGAACTGAATTTTTCAATGGATCCGGTACTCCGAGAGGTTACTACTCCTAAATACTTATCAGACTTTTCTGCAAAATGGGCACGTAACCGATATCAGCACAAATAAGTGACGACATGAGCACTGACAAGCCGACGCTCCTAAACTTTCGGACAAATTGCTCTAAGCATCCTAGTTCAAGATAATGCTTGCGTAAAGAACGACATAAGGTTTTGCCACCTAGGTACACTGTCATGGAATTCTCAGAGCGACGAAAGAATATTAAGAAGTTCATAAGTTTTGAAATAGGATCTAACTTCTTTTTTTTGCTCTTTTGACAATTTGCGATTTCGCTATTGATCAAGTGCTCTTCATCAATGATCCTTACAAAGGTATTGATTGGTGGACATGGTTTTGCTAATTGTGGTTCTAGGTAGATGCAATAGATTTAATAGTCATCCTTTCGGCGACTTTATGATTGTTGTCAATAGCTAGGTTAATTCTTGTGGTACTTTTTGTATTGTTCGGTATTAGCGGGACACAGACGATCTGGGCTCAGGAATTCAGCAATGTCTCACGTATGGAACAATCGCTGGAAAACATGAGTGCTCAGATGGAAGAAGTAGTAGAGCGTTTGACGATGATGAACGACCGCTTCGGCGCGTTGAAGCAAGTACAGGAGATTACGGTCTACCTTTTCGTAATCGTATTTATGATGGGGTTAGCCTTTGTGATTTTTGGGTTCTACATTGGTCAGGAACAGAAACTTTCCCTCTTTACAAAGAGACTCTATCTGGTTTCGTTCCTTGCTCTTGTTATCCCCGTTACGATAATAATTATACGATATATGGCGAACACTTTATTATCTGGCGGAATAAATGACCCTATACTTCCTGTTGCATTTATTCTTCTAATTCCTGTCGCTACGTCTTACATCCTGATGATAGTCAAGTACAGACATGAGGCCCCACGATCCCAGTGATATTCTATTGCGATCAGCGTCATGAGTCGAATAAAACCGGGATTTACCGCGCGAAAAATGATTCGCATTTTGTAATTTGATAGACTCAATCAATACAAGTAAGTAGTGCTAGCAAATAAAACCCCTTCTCACCTCAACCTGAGAAGCAGACATGCCATTTTTCATTAAAGTGGTGGATGGGCCCAAAACCTTCTAGTCAGTTGACAAGAGAATTTGTCGATGTCGACACACCTGGGATATTTAGCTCTATCGAATCTC
>JAATVS010000594.1 GCA_014523695.1 Nitrososphaerales archaeon TH5895 | reverse complement strand
GGGAAGGAGTATTGCGAACCTAACATTTCAGGTCTACTTGGGCTGAAGTGTGAATGCTTTAACTTTGATATTATAGATGTATGGTTACGAGACCAACACGCCCTAGAGGTTTTTAGCGATCCTCATTCGTAAGAATGTGAGGGAAAGAGGGGAACACTATTAAGTTTGAATAATTACCAAATATGGTATCAAAATGTACAGTCTACCAACTTTTTTTATCCTCATCAGCCTATCCAGAATTTGAATGATTTTTACTTGTTTCTAGCTACAGGAGCAGCTAGAATTCCCAAGGTGTGTGGATTCTAAATACATCAATAACAGTTGATAGTTTGACAGAGGAATCTTGTGCTAGATGTTCCACTGGGATTATGGAACGACTATACATTGAGAAATAGGCTATGCGCTCTTCAAAAGATGATTTCTTGGTCATGCCTTGATCAAATCATTCTATGTTAGAACCGTCTAGATGTGATCCAAACAATAGAATTGTGGCTCTTGTTTTTTTAAGCAATATCTATATTACGACCAAATTGGCCATTGGAAAATCGAAGGTTCGCAATTAAAAAACGTTTTTCATATACAATTGATAGGCCGTAACAGTGTAAAGCACCGATGTAGTAGCCGTTGCTTATAGGAAATTTTACAAGAATATAGTTTTGACAAGGCACTTAATGATAACTCTCTATCTAGTGAATAGCATTCGCCCGATTAATACTGCAGATCAGGGATCCCTTAGAAGACTAACTTCAAGAAGTTGTAAATCGTTAAGGAGGGCTAAATTAGGAAAACTTAACCCTCTAAACTTTCGGGTGCGCATGAATAGAACGTACTGTAGAAAGTGTTCCTCATTCACTAAGCTGCTTTCGTGTTATCCTTCTTACTAAACTCAGTGAATCCACATTTTCCGCAGCTTAGTCTATCCTTATGTTCAGCCATAAACACTCCCTTTCCACATCTAGGGCAATCCTTCTTTAGCCTGGTTGCCTTATCGCCGTCAATTTTGTAAAATCTGTTAACAGATCCTGTGTTAGTTTTTGCCAAACTATCTTCCTCTACCTGAACCCTTCGTCTCCGAAGAGGCAGCCTGTTTCGCCTTTAATTTCGCGGCTTTTTCCTCATCGATCAACTTCTTTCTTTCATTCTTAGACAGATTTCTCAATAATCTGTACCGAGGAAGTTGATTTTTGGCTTCCTCCTCGGTATTGAATGCGTAGAACGTTCCGATCAAATCCTTTTTGCCTCTTTCACTTTTCATATTCATAGGAATGACGCAATTCTTGCTTAACCCAAACTTTTTGGCGACCATTTCTGATGCTTCAGTTCTTCTCAATTTGCCGGCCTGTTCCCTGAAAAGTACCATTATTTCACGCCTATTCAACAGTATATTTGCCCTATCTGACAGGCCAACTACTTCTTGCGACAACAGCCTTCTCTCCTAATGATTATCTATAAATATTTTTCCCATTAGAATCGGTAAGTGCATGGTCCCCGAAGCATGAAGAAAGTCAAAGCACTGAACGCCCTTCATGTGAAACTTTATCGCAGAACAACTTTTCATGTTTAAAAGGCATTCCGTAACTTGGCTATCCTCAATGGCATTCAATGAATTTTCGTACTATTCCTGGACCTGATCTGTATTCCGAACTAAAACAGAGTACAAAAGAATTAAAACAGCATTTTAATCCAACCGATACATAGTAAATCATTCCTCTACGGGATAGAAAGAATGTCAATAGGATGACTCATTTGAGGACGGTAATGAGGTGGATTAAGAACGAAATGTATCATTTTCGTCTGAATGATAATTTATTGCTATATTTGACGGCGGCCTTGATAGATCGTTTATTAACCTAACTACCTCTTGTTCCATTTCTAGATTGAGATTATCATTTTCTGCATTGCTTTCTTGAAATTCTGCTATGTGATGATTGGACTCAGTAGTAGTCTTCTTCAATTTAGTCCTTCTGGCCTCTAATTCATCGACAATCAGCTGGAGCTCATTTATTCTCTTGTTCATTTCTAGATTACGGTTACAAAAATCCTGATAGGTTCGAACTGAATTGTTTATTTCGGCTTTCAATGAATTTAATTCAGCTTGGAGTCTATCATATTCTAGTCTAACCCTGGGAAGATATCCATTTGCGATCTTGAGTAGCGCTACTACTTCACCGTTACTCAATCCCGAATACTGAACTAGTTTGACAAGGTTCACAAACGGCCACAGATAATCTTTGATCTCTAAGTAGGCCCTAGTGAATTCAGTAAGTCCTAAAAGCATGAAGTATTCTTGATGATAACGTATTGCCTCTTTAGCTTCCATGTTTAACGTGATAGCTACTTCCACAGGCGACTTTTGTTGTACGTATAGTTCGAAGGCTCTAGAGGATATCGAAGTAGATTCGTCAATACCAGCTTTATTCGCAATTGCCTTAATCGTATTTGGAGACACCCCTGCCTCTCTTGCGATCTCTCTGTAAGTTTTTCCCTTTTCTAATAATGCTAGCACCAGAGCTTCCTTTTGCTTTCTATCCATTGTTCATATATCCTTTCTATTTACATAAGATTTATCTATTGTTATCATGTGTAATTGTGTGATATCGACATGCTATTTCTTGTAATTTACTGCTTCAGACTGCTATCAAATTGAATTCAACCTACAGCAATAGCTGCTGCTGGAAATAATATATACGTTGTTTGGCAAGATAGTTTAGCAGACAATCCTGAAGCACAAGGTGGTAAAATATTCTATAAAAGAAGTACAGATGTAGGAGTAACATTTGAAGAAGCACTAAATTTGAGTGACACTCTTGGTAGTTCAACGGTACCAAAAGTAGCTACGTTTAGTAACAATGTTTATTTTGTATGGCTGGATATCTCACTAGGTAATAATGAAGTATTCTATAGAAGAAGTATAACTCAAGGAGCAAGTTTCGAAGACCCAAGGATCTATGTAATACTGCAGCTACCTCTGAGGTCCCCACACTAGCCGAATTTGGATAAAGTGTACATTTCATTTATCCGGATCTAGAGCAAGGTCAAGAGATGATCTATAGAAAAAGTAGTGACGGCGGGTTCCCATTTGGAGAGGCACAAGTTCTAAGTGCTGATGATGATTCCCCGCAGCGAGGAGCAATAACAGCATTTCAAATTAATGTCTACATCGTCTGGTCGGCAATTCTGCTTTCACAAGAGTTTAACTTAGATATAACTTTTAGAAGTATTGACCTAGTAGCATTCGAAGAAGCCAGGAATCTCAGTGACAATATAGGTGCCTCATCTAATCCGGACATATCAACGACAACTTTGGCTCAAGATAACACGTACGAAACATGGATGGATAAATCCCCTGGAAACTTCGATATTCTATTTAGAAGTAGTACTAATGCAGGAGTTACATTTAGCAATGACCAAAATCTAAGTGACGGTGAAGGATCTTCATTTGCGTCTTCTATAGCGGTAAGATAGCAAAATATATGAGGTTTCCTCTCCCTTGGAATTTTGTAATTTGAAGTGACGGAGTTCTCTCAGGTGTCCTCCTCCAATCCAACCATCTGTATTTATGTTCTGTTGGACAAGTATAATTATAATCCAATCCAAGTTCATACCATTAAGATCAAAATCTGCTTATCTCGTTTCCCATCTTACCAGAAGAAGGTAGCATAAACCACTTTTCTTGGAGATATTTGCTATGAAAAACTGGAAACCTAGGAGGTAAAGTTCAATTTGTGATACTGATTTGCTAGACCCATAATATAGTTAGTAGTAAATTAAGTTGTAGAATCTATTTAATCAAGAGAGTTAGTTGTAGAATCTATCGAGTTAGTTTTTCCATGTGGGTCTTGAAAATGGACGTTAGCATCGTCATTAACCCCCTCTTTTGACACCTTAGGATCTGGATTCCATTTCATAACGATAGGGTGTTCTCTTACGATGAGGATGTGGGGATCCTTCCTTAGCAAATGGAGTAATTGCTTTAGTTTGCCATTATGCTCAAGTCTGAAATTGTCCTAGTTCTCCCAGCACGGTTAAGCGTCCTCAGGTGGTTTCAGGTAATGAATAGTAGAATTTGGCAGCTAATAGGACTAACATTTGGTAAAGTGCCAAATGTGGCCAATGGATGAGCTGAAATGAAGAGGAAGTTAATCAACTCTTTCGCTAATTATCATCCTTTCACAGTGCTCATCTGTCCATACACCTACTCCTTCCAGCTTGCCTTGCCATTCTGCATCTATCTTATCGGCGCACGATTTTGTAAGGGCGTTAAAGTATGCCTCGGTTATCGCGTTGCTACCATTTATGCCTTGAATGACCTCTGTGCGATTGACTTCATTTAGGGCTGCCTTGGCGTTTTCGCGCAGATCGTTTACGTACTCTTGCTGTACTAAGATATCTTGCTTTGTACCAGGCTGGCCGTGTCCCCCCACAAAAACGTCAAAGTCCAAAGCCAGAGCCTGTTCAATCGATTTGATTAAGGCGGGCACGTCGGGAGTAACGCCAAGGTGTTTCCACAGGAGGCCGCCGGGCACAACATTGTCTACTGCCATCAGAACTTTGTCTTCAGGGAGATAAACAAAGATATTGCCCTGTTGGTGGTATGGGCCAGGGTACCGGAGCTGGAGAACTTGGTCGCCTATTGGTAAGTTCATCTGCTTTGAGAAATTCATGTCCGGCACCGGTCTATTCGTGTCGTTTCTTTCATTCAGAATTTTGGCGGTTTCGTTATGAGCGATTATTGTGACATTTTCAAATAGGTTGGCAGCGCCTATGTGGTCTTTGTGGGCGTGACTGTATATCAGGTGAGTGATAGGCTTATCTGTGACATTAGACACTGCCGCAAATATCTTGTCACCTATCGCTGGCGGCGCATCGACCACAACAACTCCCTCCTGAGTCACCAAGAATATAGAGTTGGATCCGCCTGCAGATACCACATATACGCCGGGCTTGATTTCTTGGAGCTCATAGTCTGGAGCCTGCGAGTATGCAAGGTCCGAGAAAAGAGTATAAAAGAGGATAGAAGCGGCGGCTACTAAAGAATACCGCGCTATATTTGTCTTCATGAAAAATGTCAGCCACCGCTACTAATAAGTATGTTGTTAGACCCAGTGCTGTGTATTGTTGATGTCCCCGTCCATGTCTATAACGCCGTAGAATCATCTAGTCACTTATGGTTCCGTCTTGAGGTCCAAATTTCCTGCTATCGACTCAGCTTCCCCAAGTATTGTAAAAAAATAGATCCCCATTTTGGTATCATACATCTGTACACTGTAATGGATAGTCTAAGAAAGGAAGAGGGTAAACTAAATCAGTAACAAGATTTCTGAGGCATCGACAACCTGGAAATAAATCTAATAGTTTTTTTAATGGTTATCTGTTGACCCGGTTTATTACTTTAATAGAGTTTTTAGATGATTGCACTTAACCTAGAAGGAAATAATATAGCCATTTTTATCTAATCTTATACAACCAAGAATTATTTGAATCCATAGGATTAGCGGGTCCGGTGGGCTTCGGAACCCATTAGTATGCGGGTTCGATTCGGTCGCTAAGGGATTATGACTTGATAATAGGCGTTAATATATTGACATGTGAGAACAAGATTGACGTGAGCCCAGAGGGATTTGGGTGAAATTTCAACCGTGTCATAATTTAGGGTTCAAGATAACCAAAACATTTCTTCCTTCGTCAGTACAACTGAAAGTACGGCTTTGCACAAAAAAATATGTGTGAGTGTTTACTTTCAACAGTTTTGTCCTTCGTCTCCACATAGACCGGCTATTACTTCGCTTGGATGATCTGGGCCATCTCTTGGTAGGGCATTAGCCAATCCATCACGTCCTTTCTTGTTATCGCCATCATAAGGTGGATCTCCAGCTGCGCCGCCGGCCTCAGAATGATCCCCCATACTCCCTTCAGAGAATGACTTATCTTTTGCATTTTCCGATGTTTCGCTACCCATCAGATTCTCTTCTATAGTCGCTTGTGCTAATGGCACTACGCTTGACGCGACAATGGCGCTGGCAATGGCCCAACAATTAGTCCCATAAGTATGGTCTTTTTCATTAAAGTCTCCAAGTTAAGATGTTCATTATATACATTATGGGATGTCACTTCCCGCCTATCAATTTTCAACGCTTGCACTCCTATGATGCCTGACACAACCCTGGTTTATACCTAACAAATACTAGTTATAATCGATAACATCATCTCGTATGGTTGTAAATCGCGATTTACACTCTAACTAGTAACAACCCCTATCCCTTGCTCTGGTTTTTACAGTGCAAATGTTCTGTAAACGTAATCTATCGGTTTTATGCTTTAAACTGATAGATAGCTATCGTGGCAAGCTATCTGATCAAAGATTCAACCTACGCCTTCAGCGCCAGTGTCAATAGGTAGTCTTGTCTTATCAAATTCTCATGCATATAAGGTGCAACGGCTTGTATAAAGTCACGTCCTAGTGC
>JAATVS010000593.1 GCA_014523695.1 Nitrososphaerales archaeon TH5895 | reverse complement strand
ACATCAAATATACGTGGTTGTTCCTCTCCCTCCTGTTGCCGTTGTTGCTGCCGTCTGTAATCATCTGTAAGATAAGCCAACGATTTAGTCTAGCTTCATGAAATATTTAAGAGCAATATATCCTAGCATTAAACCTTTTTATCACAAGCATTTGGTTCCACTTAAAATTTTATTACTTAAAGATTCGATCAGCAGGAAATTATCACTAGCGATATCACGAGGGAGAGATTGATACTCTCTAACTAGTAACGCTGTTGATCGGTAATGTCAGATTAGCCTTCTATTTTTTATTCATCCAATCGGTTAGCCAAATGTTTAGGGTTGCCTTGTTGGATATAGTCTTTGAACTAGGGGTCTCAGTGATGTGAGGTGACGCCTGCGCGACCTTGACTATTATAGAGAGTATGATTATTATTTATAAACTCCAAATACCTTCCAGAGGATAATCAGATGTTTGAGTTGTTCTTGGAATCTCATAGTTAAGACAGGCGAGTCTGAACGAATCCAATATGTCATCATGTGCACTGAAAGGATTCAGTAGAAATTCAGCCAGAAATGTGTTCATATAATGTGATCTTAAGTCTACTTAGAGCCGAAGGGAATCCTTCAGCACTGTCATTAGTCCATTCGGGGCTTTTCGAAACAAAAGAAGCCCCGATTATTCCATTAAAAAATTATGGCTAGTTTAGCATACCACATTTTTCTAGGAAGGATATATGACTTGTGTGGTATAGTAAACTGACTTAATTCAGATAAAACCTGTTACAAATGACATTATGATGTATAGAAATGTGCCTATTTGGATAGGATGTTTCGCGATAGCAGTTATGCTGTTGACGAGTATATCCGTTCCAATACAGTTTAGTGAGGCAAGACCTAAGGGATCGAACCTGCAACTTTTCAACACTTGCAGTGACGAGTCAAATTGTGCAATTGCTATTCCCGGATTAGGGGAAGGAACAGAAGGACCGCCAGGACCGATGGGACCAGCAGGGCCACAAGGAATACAAGGACTAACAGGACCAGCTGGACCTCAGGGTTTGACAGGACCAAAAGGTGATACTGGCGACACTGGTCCACAAGGAACCCAAGGACTTACCGGATCGCAAGGACCACAAGGGTTAACCGGTCCTCAAGGGAACCCAGGTCCACAAGGAACCCAAGGACTTACCGGATCGCAAGGACCACAAGGGTTAACCGGACTTACTGGACTAACAGGACCAGCAGGTGCCACAGGACCAGCAGGTAACGATGGTGCTGCAGGACCAGCGGGTGCAGCGGGTGCCACAGGACCAGCGGGTGCCACAGGACCAGCAGGTAACGATGGTGCTGCAGGACCAGCGGGTGCAGCGGGTGCCACAGGACCAGCAGGTAACGATGGTGCTGCAGGACCAGCAGGTGCAACAGGGCCACAAGGACTGCAAGGTGTTGCAGGACCACAAGGAGTTGCAGGACCACAAGGAGTTGCAGGACCTACAGGAGCTACCGGACCACAAGGTCTGACTGGTCCACAGGGACAGCAAGGAATAACTGGACTAACTGGACTAACTGGGCCAGCAGGACCAGCAGGGCCAGCAGGACCTGACAAGGTATTAAGAACTACAAGCGTAACGGCCAATCCGCCCACTACAATACCGCCCAACCAGCCTGGAGCTAGCACGGCTACCTGCCCAGCAGGAACAGTCGTGACTGGAGGAGGAATGAGGATCGGGATGAACGCCCCGCCCGGAGCTTCGTTAAGTTCAGCCCTTATTGACACGGGTCATCAGACAGGAAATGGATGGACGGTTGAATACTTTAACACAAGTCCGTTTGTTGCCCAAATCGGTGCTGTGGCAATCTGTGGTTCATTAGTACCACCTGGTTAGGTAAGGACAAACATCCACCTCTTTTTTTTCCTTTATGAACATGACATTTTTGAGAATCTGTTATTATATACTTCTCTAATGTGATTAATGCCAAAACAACAAAGACAACCTAAAATACTCTGTTTCGATCTTCATCGATCCAGCTAAAGCCGTCAGTTGCTATCTTGTTCTCAAGTTCTCCTTGTTCAAATTTTTCCTGTAGCTGCTGATTATCTAACCCTAAGACATGCGCTACCCTTTCCTTGCATGAAGTGGGTTCGAACTTGGGATTTGTTGCGGTATATAGATTAACTCATCTACTTCTAACGTGCGTTTATCATACTCGTCCTCACTTATTTTATGAACCTGCATTACTTCTGCTTTGTAATAAGGTAGTATGTTTTCGACATACCAATTGAATTTAAGTACGTATCTGTCCATCAGACTTAGCTTTTCTAACTCTGGATCAGTATTATTTGACGTATTCTTCTTCGACGAAGAATCCTCTTCAGTTATTTCTTCCTCTATCCTGTCTAGTGTGTCTGATAGTTTATCGACTGACTTATCGATTTTCAATCTGACTCACTCTTTCTTGTAAATCTTTCATTGCCAGTACTGACGCTCCTTCCGATAAGAGCTTAAACCTTGTTTCATCTGCCTGCATGATTATCTTGAGAGCTAATAGCTTCTCTCTAACAGGAACAAACGGGTTATTGAAAATTCTCCATCCCTCTTTCTTGGCCTCTTCAATGCCGTCTATAGATTGCTTGTAGTAGTAAGCCAGGTCAGACTTTGCCAGATCATATACGAATTGTTGACATGTCCTCTTTAGTTCCTTAACGTCTCTGCTGATCGTTGCTTGACCTACCCCTAACTGTCTGGCTATCTCTGTTTCAGTTACTGACCTTGATAGAAGAGAAGCCACCTGTTTCCTTCTCTCTTTGATGTCAATATTGAATTTCAAATTATTCAGAGTGGAGCTCAAATTATCCATTTATCTCATCGTCGAAATCAGCTTTATGTTTTTTCATGCATCGGTTGACCATCATTACAATGCCTATACTGGCTCCGGTAGTTCTAGGCCGTACTTCTCAATGTCTGCAGGTCCAGGATATGCCGGTTTGCCAGGGTGTTTCTTGACTATGTGAGTTTCGTAATCCTCAGCGGTTAACGGAGCAGGTCCATGATATCCTCCGTTGTTCATACAGTAGATGCATCCAATAAACGGGTGTTCTTCAGGCTGCCATTCTTCTAATGGTTTGATGACGCCGCTAGTTTTGTGTAAAGAATTTTTCCCCCCAGAGAGGGGGACATCATTGGAAACATTACTTAATATTTTCCTATTTATGAGACTATCATACATTAATACCCCAGTTGCTAGTGATACGGTCGCATAAGCGCAATTCGTTGCTGCTGCTAGATGTTTGTGTAATCTGAGGACTAATCCATTCACAATAGAAAGGTAGTCCCTGTAGTAGTTCGAGCTTTTGCGTATCTGAGTCTGTTATACTACCAAAGTGCTGCTTGTAGTAATCTACAGTCTTACGTAGGTTGTTCAGTACCATCTATCAACACTTTGCCCTTTTGAGTCGAATAACCCTTATACTTCTCAACTAAATCTATTGCCTCATGTACCAGGTTAGCATTTGATACTAATTCCATCTTCAAGTTTAAAGCTTGCATCTTGATACTCGATGCTTGCATGATCTCCCTGTTATCCGAAGATTTACTTATAATATCAGACATACTCTTTATGATATTCTGCAATCCTGTTAGGGTTTTGTGATACTCCAGTGGTACTTGTTCATCTATGTATTTGCGAATCTGCTCCTTGGCTTGATGCCTTAGCCGTTGTATATCCCTACTAACCGTGGGGTGTGATATTTCCAATATTCTGGCAATCTCTCTAACCCCATACCCATCGCTTGCAAGTTCCAATACCTTTTCGCGACGCCATTCAATCTGGCGCTGGTACTTTGTATCTTGTGATATGTTCATATGCTGATATGATGTGCGAAAAGTGGTTCAATTACTCAAAAGTAATCAACATCACTGAACCATAGGGTCAATCGTACCGAAGTTCAATAATTCCACTATTTCATCAACCTGTGATTGCTGAGTTGACGGTCTTGATGGCTTGGCTGACGCGGAAGATTGTACAAGATTACGTCTGTCGCGTTCTATCTGT
>JAATVS010000592.1 GCA_014523695.1 Nitrososphaerales archaeon TH5895 | reverse complement strand
ATTTCAAATCTATTATCTTTGCCAATGCTTGGAGATCATAAGCCACAAATCCACCATCTGGAGTTTTCAAAGTAGTTATAGGAGCATCCAATTCCACTCCTGCACAACTATAGTAAATGACATCCGACTTGATTGATGGATTAGGGATGAGTTCGAATTGTATCTCTTGTCCTGGCTCGATGTTGGAATATTCTTACTTATGGCAGAATCTATTTGGGTTTGATTATTATCATGGGCTGATGCATATACCCTCACATTATGTACTGAAAATGGTGCGGTATTCTCTACAGTGCCGACCAGAGCTCTTTCGCTGCCAACTGCCATATTAGTATAATTCAATCTTAGGATGTCATAGTATGTGGTATCTATTTGATTGAATGCATAGATAAATGGCTGACCAATCGATGCCATCGAAACTTCTGATCCTTCTAGTACAATCTTAAACGGGGCTCCCGTCCCGGGGTAAATTACTCTAGCGAAATTAGGGGCCGTAATGGTGGTGGTGATAGTACTTGCATTAGCATTGTTAGCTTGCAAATGGGCGTCACCAGTATTAGTATCTCCAAAATCTGACAAACC
This sequence comes from Nitrososphaerales archaeon TH5895, assembly GCA_014523695.1. Taxonomy (GTDB): domain Archaea; phylum Thermoproteota; class Nitrososphaeria; order Nitrososphaerales; family Nitrososphaeraceae; genus TH5896. Next base: position 7,893 of record JAATVS010000592.1, on the reverse strand, counting down.
TTGGGAGAGACCACTAGAACTAGCCGTCAAGTTCAAACCTACAATGACCTGGCCAATAGGATAGTCTCCGTTGTTATCAACGACTCCTACAATGTTAAGCCTGTCATTACTATCCATAAATGAACCAAACTCCTTTAGAACTATCTGATCGCCATTCTCCGTAGCATAGCTAATCCCATACGATTCAACATTAAAGACACCAGCTCCGAACAATCCCAGTAAGATCAGAAATATGGTAAGAAAATGGCAAGTTGAAGCTTTATACCAAACGGGATCGATAGACAATTAAAGCATTTTCTAATTAGGAAAAATCATGCTATAAATCACATGGGTACTTTGCAATGCTGTGCACGGCGAATACATTTATCCTTCATTTTGTATCTCATGACCATTGTCGGCTCACGGTATTGAGTACCATTGCAATCTTCACCCTAATACATTATGGACTATTATTGTTTCTTAAATTGGTGCTCTAACAAGAGAAATTGAAGAAAGAAAAAGATCGTAAACTATTTTCGTTTACTTATCGAACCGGGATTTAACATTCATAACAGCTATATCTTACTTGCCGTGCTCGTAACCAGTTCCGATTTAAGTTTGTCGTGAGATGTACAGAAATTGCATATGTTTCAGACTTGGGCATGATTCCGGGTTCACAATTTGAAATACATTTGCAACCAATCTCAATTTGGCTACATCTGGACTTGGACATGTCTTAAAAGGGTAATACTGGGCGTAAAGGTGCTGTCTACACAATATGTTACCAAAAGTATTGCATTAAAGCTCAAAACATTAAATATCGAGTACATATCAACATCATCGTCTATTGAATGGTCCCAGGACGAAGGTTACTTCAATATTGACTTTTGCTTTCACTTTATTCATCATATTTTGGACAGGAAATTGCATCATTTACAAGAACGGAGAAGTAGCAACTGATATTCTTGGTGTTAATCAATCTCTATCTTCTTCCCCCTCGACTACAATGTCAATGATGGAAAGAGGAGACATTGCAATGGGCTTTAATCAGAATAAAATTGCACACGACTTCAGGTCTACTCCTTCTGGTGGAGAGATCATGATAACTCCTTTAGGCCCTAATGACACAGAAACTACAAAGCAGATCAAAAATCATGTTTTAGATATTCAAAAAGATTTTACGAAAGGTAACTTTAGCAAGCCCTTTTTCATTCATGCCGAAGAAGTTCCTGGAACCAAGGTAATGACTGAAAAGAAGGATTTGATAAAATACAGTATACAGAATCTAGGAAATGGTGCAATACTAATTCTTGATACAAGAGACGATGAAGTCATTAATGCGATACACCATTTCATGAGTTATCAAGGAAGTCAACGTCATGGGCATTGATTGTATGAGATCAAAATAATTCCGTGCCGCTGAAAAATGGATTGCTAGTTCAAAAAAAAAGACACATTTTTCCTTCTTTCAAACTTTTGTGTATTTTATGTCTTGTGCCGTCGTCATGGACACAATCATCATCAACGTGTTTATGGTTTCGTTTAGATTCATCTGTATGCTGTTCGTCATTACAATCGCACTTGCTATCGTGATGCTCTTCTTTTTCTGACGTTGTCATATAATGACACAAATGTCATCTGACTAATAAGAAATTATAAGATTATGATTCTATTTCATGTCAACTTTTGTGGTTATGCGTGCTTGGGGACCAGATGGTAAGACACTCTATTGGATAGCAACAGATGCTACACCTTTCACTGACGACATTACAGGCCCCCCACCGGTGGAATAGTCTATGCATCAGCAAATGACTCATTTGCTGAGATTAGCATCAACTGCTGTGGCAGTCAACTTTTATCAATTCATAAATGGAATAGAAGGCTCAGTCGAATGAGACTTGCTATTCCAATAACCATAAGAGCCACAAGAACTAGCTATTCTCTAAGGCATGTTATCCAGAACAATCACTCTTATATTGTTTGATTTTATATGGAATGTAATGATCAATGAGGATAAAAATAATCCAGAAGAACACAATATAAAATCTGCACAGTATGAAAATACTCCACAAAAAGTCATTTATAATGCAGCACGATTTAACAGACAATTTCTCGATTCACAGTTAGGTGGCAACCTGCTACTGTAAGCGTCGGCCGGATGTTAACTGTAATGAGTGAACAAGATAACACAATTAGAGTATTGTCAAAAATATTAGGGCGAGATTACAACGAGCAACATTTACACGATATGCATAATTCTATTCCCCACCTTTTAAATGATGGTTGACTCATTCAAGATAGCAAGTATATCCTGATTACACAGATATCATATACGAACAAGAGAGGAAACTGCATCCAAGGCTTTTTCTATAAATTTGTATAATTATATCCTACGATGGCGTACAAGCATATTGACTACGTCAAAGCACACAGAAAAATAGCACCTTTTACCTCGCAGTTGATTGCTAGAACATTAGTGGAAGCTGATAGAATGCTGGAGCATCATAAAAAATTTATCAAGAGAATTAAGGATGCTGAAGCATCATCTATACAAAGGTTCAATGCCCTACCTACAAACGCCACCATACGGAAGGAATATGTCAAGTGTGGAAAGAATGATTGCGAAATGTCTCATGGTCCGTATTTTTACGCGTATTGGAAGGAAAAAACTTCTACCTGCAACAACAAGTCTGCAACTGTTTGGAAGTTGAAGAAAAAGTATATTGGTTCATATCTTCCTGAAATTAAACCATCTGAACTTGTAGCTAATTCATACATCGGAACTATAAACGGTATTGATGTTACAAAGGAATTAATGATAGATCCCACCAATAGCACAAAGGATGTAGTTCACTTTATGATACCAAAGCCAGTCGTTATGCAGATAGCAGAACAAGTAAATAAAAGTGGACAAGCAAAAGAAGGATTAATGAAATTTATGTTTAAGCCTACGCTATAAACTTCCAAATTGTAGATTGGCTGCCGCTGATAGAGATTCTTTCCTTCCATAATTTGTAGCAATTGTATTCTAGATGTAACTAAGTGGTAGAAGAGTTACACGATGTTAAAGGGCCACATTTTTCAATATTACAAGATCAATCCTTGTTGGCCGCGGAGAGATGTCTCTGGAAGCAATCTCGGGATTGCCTTTAGAGCTTGTATGAATAGTCCCATAGAAATAAAAAAATAATTGTGTAACGTAGTGGAGAGACAAATAATGTATTTGAATAAACCAATACGCCGTATCGCGATTGTCGGTACCGGACTCATTGGCTCTAGCTGGGCAGCGCTATATCTTTCACGCGGGTTCGATGTGATTGCGACTAATCCCCACCCAAACGCAGAATCCAGATTACGCGAGAATATTGACTTGGCATGGGATGACCTCACTTTGATCGGCCTCTCGCCCGGCGCAACACGTGACCGGTTGACCTTTACTTCAAATATGAAGGAAGCCCTTTCGGAAGCCGACTTTGTGCAAGAAAATGGACCCGAGCGTCAGGATTTCAAGATCAAGTTGTTTGCAGAGATGGACGAATCAGCCCCTCCTGATTCGATCATTGCCTCAAGTTCGTCGTGGCTAACCATGAGCGTAATTCAATCTGGTTGCAAGCGTCCCCACCGCTGCGTCATAGGACATCCTTTTAATCCTCCTCACATGATTCCGCTAGTCGAGGTTGTGGGAGGGGATAAAACATCACCCGAAGCAACCCAACGTGCAATAGCATTTTATACGTCCATCGGAAAGAAGCCAATCCATCTTCAGAAAGAATTTCCAGGCCATGTCGCAAACCGACTTCAAGCAGCGCTCTATCGCGAGGTCGTATACCTCATTGAGCAGGATGTGCTGAGTGTCCAGGATGTAGATGCTGTCGTGAGTTGGGGGCCAGGGCTTCGGTGGGGATTGATGGGACCCAATTTGTTGTGGCATATCGGTGGAGGCAAGGGAGGGATTCACCATTTCATGGAGACATTGATGGATCCAATGTTTGCCTTGATGAAAGATCTTGGTAATCCCCAAATGACTACCGAAATTAAACAAACTATTATCGGAGGAGTTATGGAGGAGGCCGGAAATCGTTCCGTAGAGGAACTTGCTCAGGAGGAAAACGAGATGTTACTCGGACTACTTAGCGTGCGTACTAGAAGCGCCACTGCGTCTCTGTCGGCCAAAAGGGGTGGCCAAGCGTAGACGGAGATTAGATGGTGCTTATGATGTGCGGAGAATACCAAGTCAACTACGAAAATATTTCCAGAAAAACTTTCGTTTCTATGTCAGTTACTCTAAACTGATCTATTAATAGGAAAAAATATGCATTAGAGGTGTTACTACTGCATGGTAATTTAATCAACTGTGGTGCCTCGTCTGCAGCCTTACATCTGATTGGAAAATCATCAGCTATCAACTGACTCAAGTTGCGGAGGTAACCAAACTATTCCTCCACAAGTAAGTCCACAAGCACAAATAATGCCCAGTAAATAGAAGCACCTACTGCAATAAATAGCACTATCGGTATAAAATACATAGCAGCCGTATCTGCAATCCTTTGAATAAAGGTTTGGAACCTCCTGCCTGTTCGACCATCTCAACTATATTTGCAAATACGGTATGACTTCCAATGTTTCCAGCCTTAATTCTAAGATAACCAATCACTCTATCACTAACCTTCTTATCTACTGGAATTGATTCTCCTGTAATCATAGATTCATTCATTGAAGATTCACCATATACTACAACACTAACAGTTGCAACAGTTTCTCCGGGTTTGACGACTATGGTGTCTCCTACCACTATTTCATTAACGCTTACTTCTTGCTCTTCCTGTTTACCATTAGTTGTGATCCAGGCTAATACGGCTCCTAACATGACAAGCCGCCATCAGACTTGCTCCCAAGTCGGTAGGCACATGAACCTTTAAACAATTTAGTAGCAGTTTAACTTAGCCAAAATTTCCGCCATTATTTCTCGCTACATTAGATTACTTGAGGAAATGCATGAAACAATAAAGGATCAATGAAACAGTATCGAAATTCAGGGAATTATCAGAAAGTGAATACTGCAAAATTATACAGCAGCAACGTGGACGTGTAATCCTGGAAGTCATGCGAATAGAGCGGCGTGAGGACACTCATTTCATTTCCTATTTGATAATGCTGACTTTTCCTTTGATACTATAAAACATCTTACTACGGAAGGTGAACAGGATGCTGAAGAGAAACTTCGGAAGCATCGATACCGCGGTATTCACTCTTAGGAAAGACTATGAAATAACAAATTATTTGCGTATTATCTTTCCAAGCCTTCTAGCAATGTCTTTTCTCTAGCTATTCATTGCCCCCGTCATTCTCATCCTCATTCTGCTGGTCCTCCTCCTCTTCGTTATCATCGGTACCTAAATTGCCACCCTCAGAATTTTGTTCTTCAGCAGCAACTTCATCCTGATCATCAACAGGTGGGGGAGTAGCAGTAGTAGTAGGAACAGATACAGATGGGGCTACCGTGTCATCATCCCCTGTTCCACTAGGCAGTATTCTGTAGAGACTTCCCAGCCCCTCTGCTTCTCTATCATATGTGAGAACATACAAATTACCATCAAGTCCAGTCTCTATATCACTGATTCCCGTGAAACCTGTTCCAAATGTTACAGCAGAGATTTCATCATCACTATCTGCAGTTAGATCACTTAACAACGGGTCATTTACCAGATTTAAGCCAGTTCTATCAGCATTTGGTTCAAAGTAAAAAAGTGTGCCGGTAGTTATATCTCCTACGAAAATACTATTTTCATAGCTAGGTCCAAATGCTGTTGAATTGAAAAATTCAATATCAGTTACTCCCCTTGATTCTGCCCAACTAAAAACAGGGTCGGAATATTGTGAGCCAGGCATATTTACTAGATTTGATTCGGATACGCCTGTGTTAGCAGATATAGGACCCATTACCTGCTTCCATCCGCTATTGAACCCTGGTTCTACCAGATTAATTTCATCAAAAACATCTTCACCGTTTTCTGCATCCCACAGTTTTCCTGTGACAGGATCAAAATCGATTCCGAAACTGTTGCGGATGCCGTAGGCATAATATTTACTCAAAGGATCAGTCGGCTCACTTGATAATGGATTGCCAGCACTAGGTGATCCATCTGCAGGATTGACTCTAAATATAACACCTGTATCATCAGGAGCAGGGCCGCTTTGGAGGTTTTGAAGCTGCCCCTCCCTTTGCATTTCTCCGACTATTACGTAAAGCTGATTATCCGAACCGATCTTTACCTTTCCACCTTGATGATTAGTTCCAGGGCCTGAAGGAAGATCTAAAAGTAACTGAGGGTTTGTAAGAGCTGTACCGTCCCATGTATAACTATAGACTCTGTTCCTGACATCCCCTTCAGTTGGTATTCCTTCAACCTGGGCTCCACTCTCTGTAACATAAAGAAAAACTCTATCATCCATAACCTCGATTCCTAAGAGTCCACGTTCGTTATTGCTTTCAACTCCTTGTAGTTGCAGTACGGGTTGAGGTTGCAATTGACCATTTGAAATGAGCCGGACGCTTCCTTCTTTTTCTAATAGCAAGATATTGTTCTCATCTAAAAATGCAATACTAGTTGGGGACGACAATCCATCTAAAATTGATTCAGCTGTTAGATTGGGTTCAGTAATTGAGGGTTGTGCTAGTGCTGGAGCTGGAGAACTAATATGAAATGATATAATAACAGATAGAGCTACTGTTAGTAAGGACGTCATCATACGGTTTGTTTTGTCAACATTACAGCGATATGTCATGTCGCTAGCTGTATGGTAATTGACTGGAGAATTCTGATAACTGTGAAAGCACGCTAGTTATCTGCATGTTTGTAGGAGCTCGCCATACAATCAAAGTTTGTTCGTCTCCAGTTCCACTCTGTCCTCCTCTAAGGTCTTGAAAGTTATGCATGCTATCTATTACAAAACCTCTATTTTGTAAATCACTTGTATATTGGGAAATGTCCTGAGTGGGAACCATGAGAATGCCAATCGTATCGGAAGTTTCTATTGTCTGTTGCAGATCTCCATCGCCACCAGTATCATCGGTTACATTGATGTTACCTCTCATGATGTAGCCATTATCATATTCTACAGTATCTGCGTAACTAAATTTTCCCACGTCATTAAATGTATAATTTCTTGCTTCAAATTCCGTAAACTCACCTGTTTGATAAATGGGAGTAGCATCACTGCTTACCACTATATCATGTTCGTGTCCCACATCACCATTAAACCAAATCATATTTGTTCCCTTGTTTATAGCTGCAGTTTCAGGAACGAATGATTGAGCAATAAATCTTGCTTCATCATCCTCGCCTGGTCCATGATGCCCTTCATTTGGTATTAATATCACAAGATTCTTATCATTATCTGAGAGAGTATATTGTTCGCTACTAAAAATATCAGTTGCAGCATTAGATGTACTATTATTTGCCTCCGAAAATTGCATACTTTCTGCTGGACCGTTAGTTAAAGGAGAGGAAGATGCATTTACATTCTTAAAGAGTAAATTAAGTCCTATTGACGCAAGAGATAGAAAAATTAAGGATGATGCTAATAATGACTGACGCCTATTCAATGGCTTACTCTTCTTTTCTCTATATAAAACTTACATGTATACAATGTAATACACCGCAACTGGGTGTTCTGTCACCATTCAGAAGTCTCCAGGTTGTTCGAATAAACATTGCTAGGAGGTATTGTCACTTGGCCCCAGCGAGATCTTTGTCCGATGATAAACTATTAAATGCATAGATCATTATATGTGAATTTCTAATTAGTCAGGTAACTATCTAATAGACAATTCAACTACTAAGAATCAAGCAAAATTAAAGGCATTCTTGTAATAAGTCAGAATATTCTTGATAATGTGATCCTCGTCCTCGT
>JAATVS010000591.1 GCA_014523695.1 Nitrososphaerales archaeon TH5895 | reverse complement strand
ATTCTTTTTGTTATGGTAGCAGGTTGTTCAGGACCTGGCTCCTAGTAGTCTTAGTAGTCATAATGCTCTTAAGTTTGAAGGAGGCATATCATTTGCATAGTCCTTATCATTGCAGGTCGAGCCTGGCTTAGAACATGATTGTCCAATCCAGGAGGCGCACTTTACTTCTTGCATACGACACTCCATCCACTTTAAGTCCAGGATGCCAAGTAGGATGATAATCACACCTTTCTTTGACAGGGACACAGTTGCAGTAAGTGATAAGATACCGATGCAAAATGCGAGTCTATAGCATTTTCTTTGAGCACATTGAAGTATTTTAACGGCATCATATCTTTCAATCATACTATGTGATTAAGTCATCTATAGTTTGGGAAGAACCAAGCACACATAGACAATTGAGGTATAGGCATAATCTGATCTTGTAAATGCTAATAGTTGTTGCAGGTCCTAAGATAGGTGACAATACAGCTAACAGGTACTGATTCCTCTCCATGTTGTAACCCTAGCTACACTATATCTTGAACAAATAATAGAAAAAGCTTGGCTGTTCAATTACTTTCGTGCATAGGGCATATTGTTCCTCACTCCCGGTATGAATATATTCCCGCGACAGAGTCTGTACTGACATTATTGCTTTACTAAATATTATCAGAACAAGCAAATAAAAAGCAGCTGAGATGGTCTGTCACAATATCTACCAAATGTTTTCACAAAGGATTGTAAAAGCTATGTACACTAAAATCGCTTGTATAACGGATTGGAAATGTCGCCCATACATGATTTCTGTCGTACGATTTGCTCAATGCTGTTACCGATAAATCTGTAATTGCAGAAACTTCAGCAGATTCTACCAAGGCATAAATTGCACCCGCAATGATATGAGCAGGATAAACCTCTGTCTCTCCTGGTTGTGATTCAAGAGAAGGCTCTTTGTTCTTTAGAAATTCATCAGCTATACGACCGGTGATTATTTCATCATTATCATCCCAAGTATTAATCTCAGCTAAATGATGATTTTCTAATGTTTTAAAATCTTCGAAACCCAACGTGTTAGCCGCTATTTTTGTAGTTTCTTTCATAGGCTCAATCGGAAATTCTACAGTTGGAAAGAAACCAAGAGGGGTTGGATTACCAAGCATGATTTTTTCCTTGTTACTAGCATAAGTATCAACTATTTTCATAAGCGCATCGCTCCATTTGCTCCTCACACCAGCACTTAAAGAACTAATTCCCATGACAAGATTAGCAGCCATGAGGATTCTCAGAACATCTACAGGGTGTTCATCACGTGCGCGTCCCTCGCTTCTCAATTTGTCTCCTGACAAAATAGCGGCTAACACAGCATAAGCAATAGCAGATGCAGGTCCGAAATTAAGGATACCTAATACGTCTGCTACAGCCTCTTCCCTCCAAAATTTCCAGGCTTCGGCAGCTCGAGGAAATCTTAGTATATTCGGCTTAAATTTCGGCAACGATCGCCAGGATGTTTGGCTAGGGACTTTACGCATTAGATCCGACGACCGGGAACATTTGCTAGGTTGGAGCAATGGGAGAATTGACATCAAGATACCCGATATTCCTGACGAGTTCAAGGCAGATAGTTATGAAATAATGGTGGTAAAAGGGGGGTCTGCAAAAATAGCCTTTAAAGGCAGTTTACCATTAAAAATAAAGATCTTATGACCTCATATCATCACGGTACTACCTCACTATATAACGATCATAAGTTAGATGAAAACGATCTCATAGGTTCAGACTCAATGAATGGCAGTTGCAGACTCGTACTCCAAGGCAAGATAAATAATGAATAGCATACTAATTTGAGAAGGGATTTCAAGTCAGTGTAATTGTGTTACTCATTGAGATATCAGCTAGAGGCCCCGATCGCGGTTCTACCTTTCTTCATGATCACAGTTGGCAGCAAGAATATCTAACTTGGATTCGATGGCACAATCCATTATGTATTACATCAGGGTCCACCCGGTGCCTAGAATCGTAGTTCCTTTAAACCCAATTAGGTTTCAGATTGGATGGCGAAATAAGCTTGGCGCGATATTAAATAGTATTTTATGAGTATCTAATACCAGTATTCTGCACTTAGATTATCATTGTGCTGTATGAGATAACAGAACTTCTGCTAGCACATTCCTCGCACATCACAAACTGCTTTTGGTCCGCTCCGTCAAGGTTTTCCCATCTTGTACCACAGCTTGGACATTGCATCACCATCAAGCTGTACTTATTTTGGCTTATAAATGTCTAGTCGAGACTAATCCAATATCGTACTAGTCCATGAGGTTGGGTTGATGGATCTGGATGGAGCAAGTAAATTCGTATTCTTGAAAAGCAGGACACAAGGTTATCGCTGCTCAGCTTCCACTTCATTCACTGGCAGATGATGTAGAAACCGTAAAACGTACGATTGAGCATATAGGAGGACCAGTAACTCTTGTAGGTCACTCCTACGGCGGAGCAGTAATCGCGAACGCTGCCTATAACAATCCCAATGTCCCAGGACGTGTCTATAATGCCGCCTTTGCTCCGGATGAAGGTCAGTCACTGTCAACTTTTGCCGACCCAGCAAACTTTCCGAAAGAACTCTTCGTGCTTGACAGTGGTGGATTTATCTACTTGAACCCGACGAATTCAGAGAGAATTTTGCGCAGGATGTTGAAGCCACTGAAGCAGACATTATGACAATTGCACAAAAAGCCGTTCAATCAATCGAACTTTGTTTCAAAATCTGTTCCACCATCATGGAAGCAGCTTCCCACATGGTATCAAATTTCTGAGTCTGATCACATAGTTCCTCCTGACGTACAACATAAAATCGCTGAAAAAATGAATGCTACCACTCTGTCACTCAATGCTAGCCATGTATATATGTGTCTCATCCACATGAAATTGCTGACTTCATCCTTAATGCAACAAAAGGAGAGTGAATCATAGCTCCGTAAAAACAGGATGAATACTCTAAAGGAAGGATCCTCCCTGTCAATTTTATTTCTCTAAGACACAGAGTTGTATGGCCGAAGGTACCCTTAGAATTCATCCCAAGTTTGAGGAAGTAATCGGAGCACTAAGAGTGCACAGAACAACGGAGATAATCCCTACTCACTTGATAAGAATAAGGCAGCCCATCATGATAGTCTGGATGCATTAAGGCTTTCACTATCATGTATACAGTTGGACAAGCAATTCTGAATTGAATGCAAATATAACGTCTTTAAGGAGGAGGTGAAGAAGGTACCGGTGGAATATCAGAACTTTTTTCTGCGGCTCCAGCCATATTAGATGGATTACACAAGGAGAAAGGTCTAATATCTGGTAACGACTTATAATAATCTGGTGCGCGTCTGACTTGAAAAAAACAGTCGATTAATCTGTCGAGCATAGAGCTAACTTAGCAAAAGTAGATCAACCCATGTTAAGATTGATTGGAAATAATCTTTGAGAAATATTGTCGAACGGAGATGGAATGTATTGCTTAGGATCATTTATTAATCTTTGACAGCAGATAATAAGCAATTCATTTCTTGAAAAGTAATGGATAAAATTGAGTCCAGAAATTACTCTTTCTGACGAAAGTCAATATTATCTAAGACACCGTGCACTGAACAGTGATCCTTAACATCATTTTTTAAGTCTATCAATCTTTTTCTGATCGTCTCGAAATTAGGAGCTATTTCTGCCTCCTTCAAGGTAGCATCTAAACTTGCCTTGTCTATCATCCTTACGGCTAAATTAAGAGTAGCAAGTGCGATAGCGGTAGTTTGGCAATCTACTTTTGTGTCTCCCATTCAGATGGTATGGAACTAGTGTTATATTAGCATTTTGTTAGCAGTTAACTTGTACGGAAATTAATGCAGAAGACATAGAAAAACAATTACGAGAACAGAAAAAAACCTAAAGCATGCGGCAATCAAACAGCATTCAAACATAGAAGTTTTAACGACCGTATTAAAGTTTTGTGTGAGTAATAGGACGTGGACGACGAATTCGAAAGCCATACGTACTGTTACTATTTCACCTAATAGACTTAAGAAACCTGATTGTGAGGTCAATGTAAGTAGATACTCTAGTTACTCACTTATTCACAGGACGTCTTGCACGTTTAATCCGCAATCACTCTGTTGAGAAATATCTAGAATCAGCTACCAAACCTTTGACATGGTCTTTCCACGGGATAGCCGCAGCGTTGCATCTTGCTTGTGGCTTGATCACGTATAGATGAACAATATTGAAAATACAAGTTTCGAAAACTTGGTCGATTATTATATAATATTTGCTGTTTGGAAACATAAGCGATAAGATGTGGCTAGGTTATTTCTAAAAAAAGTAAAATTAGGTTACATGGGAAGCTCTGGTGTATTTTCTGCAAAATACTCGTGACTGTCGGCGTTAGCTATTGCCTCTTCTGGACTGTCTATTGCGAGCTGCCTACAACCACTTTGACCATATACGTTATCATCAGTTCCAGCTACGACATTGAAATGACTCAACTCATGCACAATTGTTCCGGCCCTAGAATCGGTCCCTGTCAAGTCCGCACTCCAGAATGCACCGCATAAGAAAATCTCATAAGGTCGCGAAGGGTAGACGTATGCAAATACTCCTTCTCGACAATCCTCCATCGAACAATTAAAAATTATCTGTTTTGTAGCAAGTGCCTCTACTATTTTGCTGAAATTGTTTGCCGCTTGACTGTGTGCTTGTTGTGTGTAATTGCCAAACCATTCTTTGTAACGACGTGCTTGGGCCATACTAGATTGTTCAGTACCTGACAGGGCACTATGGGCCTGTTTTGCTATCCCCTCTGCTGCTTCTTTTGCTTCGCCCAGCTCATTCTGTTGATTGGTTGTGCAGGATCGAAAATCAGGAATGTTGGGAGTAGTAGTCAATAGCGCGCTCCATTTTGAGTCTACCCCCTTCAATTGTTTAGGAGCTCTGTCTTCCAAAAGTTCAAAATCAACAATGTTTGAACGAAGTCTCTGTGAATGAAATTCACGTGTCTCAGCCAGCCTTTTAACTAAGACTTTTGGTTCCTGTGTTCCCACGTCCAATACTCGAGAATCGAGCTCGATAGTGTATTTACCAGCTTTCGAGATATCATATGACTCCGAAACATCAAAATCAGTTTGAATCGATTCTTGTGGATCTAGGGTGATATAGTCATCAGGTTTTGGAGCTGCTCTCTTCATCACCTTCCCCAGATACACCTGAACCTCTTCCCCCCTTTTTACCCAAAATGGATCGCAATCCCACATACCTTCAATCGGTAATTGCCACTTTAACAGATACAGGGTTCGGTCAGAATTGTTGCTTAAAATAACTCTAAGATCCTGTCCATCTCGTGATTGGTATTGCTTTTTGCTCAATTCTATTTTTACGGAAAGCGCTGTCGAACCGTAAGTACTATTTGACATAAGTATTTCTCTAATACAATACTATATAAACATGATCGTCTTTTTCTAGAGTCAAGATATAAGTTGCTGAATTAATTAGATTTAGTCAATTCCATACGGTAACTTGGCTTCTCTCCTCGAATTAGGCTAAGCATCCACTATGCCAATAATACAGAAGCTTACAATGGATATATAACAGAGTGATGTTATCTTATGGATGAGTTTTAGTAGCTGTCAATCCTTTTTCAATATCTGAGGAGAGATAGGTCGAATCTTGATGATTCTGGGATAAGTAGATTCGAATCCGCATTTAACAGATCCTCTCGAAATGCTTAATTATTTTGGTACCTCCAACTACACCTGTGACAATACATTCAGAAATTGCTCGATTTATTTGCCTTAATTTCATAATGATTACGTTTCTTGCATCGAATGGGAATATGGTAAGTGAGTTATCTCCTGAATTGATTGAAAGTTTGAAAGCTGAAATGAATGATAAAGCGACCCTATTCTCAAGTCAGCAAGTCTGTGACACTTATACTGATTCGATTGGTATCTTTACATACGGCTATGGAGCACTAGACTTGATGAATAAGGAGATTTCCAATTCAGACATCTTCTCGCCCCAACAAGTTGATAGTGGAATAAATAATTTGAAACAGGAATCATTACCTTTGGAGGAAGAAAATTTAAATGTGTGCAAACTGATCTTAAATCAGCAAGTTACGAGCAGAATTATGGAAACGGATAACATGTCTTCAATAGCTGAAAAAATTAGGTACCGATTAAGCGCAAATGACACATACATTAAAGACAGACCAATTGTTATTGGCTTCCTGTTAGAAAATTCTTCAGATGAAAATTTATGGATTCTAAATTGGTATACCCCGTTAGAAGGTCTGAAAGGAAAGATTTTTAATGTTACCTGTGACGGAAAAGATATCCCTTACGAGGGGATAATGATGAAGCGCGGTCAGCCTATTAAAGAAGATTATGTGCAAATTGCTCCTGGAGGATCTCTCTCTGCATCTGTTGATTTGTCAGAAGGTTATACTATTCCTATAGCAAATCAATGCAAGGTGGACTTCAAAGGTAGGATTTATGACGTTTCGACTATCGGTGAATCCATCCCGAAGAAGGTTGAAGACCATCGAATGGTAAGGATTGCAGGTAACGCTACCGCTTTTCGGGTTACTCCTTGATATTTCGTCTATATTCATAGCGCGGACCTAATGCATTCACGCTATCTTCGTCATTGCATCGGCAGCGCAAAATACCAATATACATTTTACGACAATTTCTTTGCATTCCATTCGAGTCTCTCTTATTTATTAGAAAACTATCCAAAGGTATTTACATATTAAATTGACAACATTATAGCTGCGTTTATGAAATTCATAACCATTAATCATCATCAATTAGGATAGTATTTATTGTTTTTGCATCTCATATATTTTTCCACAACAGTGAGTCCATTTACAGTAGACTCTGTGAATTCGAAACATATAGCAGCAAATTATAAGATAGATAATAATCCCTCCTTAGTTGATATTACTATAGTTATGAACCTCCCAGCTACATTAATAGGCATGGCATTAATATGAGGTCGACCCTTTGCTTTTTATTAGATTTGGAATATTGAAGTCACTGTTTTATAGTACCCATATTAGGAATGGCTATCCCATTGTAGGAATTATCATCACTCTCCATTATTATCTTTGATCTCGGAATTAAATGTCATAATCAAAATTCTAACATACTCTGCGATTATATTACCTTCCTCATCTACGGTATTAAGAAGAACAGTATTCAGAACACATGATTATATATATCGTGACAAGCATCTTTTAGTATGTCATGCGATCAAATAGATAGTGCAGAGGAAATGAGCCTAGTTTAGTCAAAACTACCCGTACCAATCAATCGGGACTCGAATTTATGACATTGACATTTATCCATTCTTGTATGATCTACAGAACAATTTGTTCCTTGTTTTCGGCCAATGCCCTCGGGTTGTTTAGAATTCATTAGTTGGCCTTTCGCAATTACTAGGTCTGTTATGTTCGGCAATATGCTAGTCCCCTTCTTAATCCCAATCAATACAATCCTACTCTGGTTTTCTAGTCACATATTATTCAGTGAGGTATTGTTTAAATGTGGTATGTGTTAATACGTTAATCTTAGAAGCCATAAAGTATAAATCGAGCGAAAAAGTAGGCATTTTGTGAGTAAAATCCAAAGAAGACGTGATTTATGTGGGACAGGCATATTACATCAAAAGAACATAAACAAGAATGGGGAACGTTATAAGAAGAATAGACAAGAAGATGAAACTTATGTGCTAAATTATACAGGTAGTTCTGCTAGAAAGATGATGAGAGCCGGTGTTATGACGATACCTGTTGTTGTTCACGTAGTACACAAACAACCCATAGAAAATATATCTGATGCGCAGATATATAGTCAGATTGAGATCCTCAACAAGGATTTTCGAAAACTCAATTCTGATGCGATCAATATACCTGACATATGGAAATCAGTCGCAGCTGATACACGTATCGAATTTAAACTCGCATGTATCGACCCTAACGGTGACAAAACTAATGGTATTACAAGAACAGCCACAAATATAGACGAGTTCTTGATTGATACTACACCTAATGTAGAGGAAATTAAATCTACTGCTCTAGGCGGAAAAGATCCCTGGGATACAATTCGTTATTTGAACCTGTGGGTCTGTAACTTGGGAACATCACTGTTGGGATACGCTCAGTTTCCAGCTGGAGATCCACAAACAGATGGGGTTGCCTGTAACCATTGGGTATTTGGCAATACAGGATCAGCTGTTTCACCTCAAAGTCCTTTTGGTACTCGATTTAATTTGGGCAGAACGGCAACTCATGAAGTTGGTCATTATTTGGATTGCTATCATATTTGGGGTGATGAGTGGATGGAAGATTCATGCAGTCTTGATGACAATGTTGCAGATACTCCTAACCAGAAGCTTGATAGTTCTGGAGTACCTACCTTCCCGAGCTTCGAACAGTCATGCGATGATACTGGGCCAAATGGTACAATGTTCATGAATTACATGGATTATACGGACGATGTTGGAATGTATATGTTTACCGTTGGGCAAGCTGCTAGAATGCATGCCACCCTCAACGGTCCTCGGGCGTCATTATTGCAATCTCCTGTAATATGCTATAATGATGAGAAGAGTATAACCGAGGCAATGCATCTGTCAAGTAAGGTCTATGATGGAGTGAACAAGATCGTCCCTGTCGAAGAAAAAATATCGTATGTCTAATACAGAACATCATACGAAGAAGAAATAATTAACAAGGAAATGATCACTCTTTTTTTATTTTCAAATCCAATATTCTATGAATAATGGAAAAACAAATATTTATAGTAATCATTTAGTTGATGATGGGCCTAGATCAACTCCCACCAGAGCTGTTCAAACATTGGATACAATCTCGCGAAGACAGAGATGATAGAAAAAATATTTCCGTTTATAGATCCAGTGATTACCCGTTCCCTCCCTCCAGGGGACGAAGAGGCTTTGAAATAAAAAGGAATGGTGAATTTATCCTTCATGAGATCGGTCGTACGGATAGGCCTGTTAGGGTAGTCGGTAAATACATTGTTGAAGGGACAGATAGCATCAAGATTTATCTAGAAGATAAGAATCCCTTTATATTGAGGATAGTAGCGATTGAAGATGATGGTCGGATCCTACGTGTAGAAAGGGTGTAAAGGTTGAACGTAAATTCTGGTATTCTCCTAACAGATTTTCGATTACACTATATGATAGCGGTATTAGCAAAGCAAAAATAATACTATATCCAGATTGGTGATTCCTACGCAATGAACAATTATTCAATAAACGATAGTATTTTAATCCATTCAGGTTCATACAGGTGTCTAAAAGGCGGATAAAAAATTAAACCCTTTACTAGCCGGGACTAGATAACTTTAGGGTTTTGTCGATCTGAAATCTCTGCCCCACATTGAGGCTAAATTCTGTATTACTGGTTCAACCATATCTGCAGCTTGACTCATTATTTCAATGTGTTATCCCTAAGAATCTTTAACTTTCCCTTCAGTTAGTGCGAATGCCAACACCATTTTGGTGACAGAAGTAAGGAGTTCCACGTCTAGATTGGATAGTAAATCAGTTTCGCTATGGTAGTGAGAATTTTCCGATACAGCTGATCCATCATACGCGCCGATACATACATATCCACGTGCTTCAAATGGCATGTAGTCACTAGCATCAATAGGATCGTAATCAACGTTCAGGCCGGGCACGTAATCTATTGCCATTTGTTCCATCTTTTCACCTAGTTTCTGAGATGGTTCATTGTTAGTAGTGACTAATCCCGTACTCCCGTCATCTATGTCTACGTACGTTGTTCTATTAGTGGATAGAAAACCAGGTTCCGCACACATATCCATGTTAATGACAGCATAAAGGTCTTCATTTCTCTCCTTAATCGCTTCAGCGTAATGCGTAGAACCCCATAGTCCTTGCTCCTCTCCTGAAAAGAAAACAAAACGTAAACTAAGTTCGAAGTCTAATTTTGATATAATACGAGATATTTCTAAAAGCGAACAAACACCACTGGCATTATCATTAGCTCCAGGAGCTCTGGCATCTATGTCCTCTCGTCTCGTGTTCAAAATAGTATCATAGTGTGCACAAAAGAGGAGAATTTTATCTGTTGCTCCTTGCTTGTGGTATACAACATTTCTTAATTGATGGTTGCCCTGCACATATTCGTGGTACGTGACATTGTTGTCAAACTGCTTGAGCTCATTCATAATCCATTCTGCTGCGATGTTAATGTTTGGAGATTTGCTATGTCTATTGTGAAACGTTGTAAGGCTATCTATCTTATTACTGATATTGTTCCTTATAACTAGATTGACTTGCGAGCCTATGAAATTTGTCTTTTCAGCAGATTTTCTTATGACTCGCTGTCGCGTTCTTTTGAGAAACTCATGGGAAATTCTAGGAGACTTTCTCTTGTCTGGAGGCGGATAAGATTCTAATGGTCCTTTACACGCCATGGATACAGTACTGGAGTTATCTAATTATTAAATATTTTTCGATTAGACCAAAGTGCATTTGGATTTAGATTCTTGTTAAATCGAACCTTATTTGTATCCTGCAATATTTTATCCAGCTGTTGTTTCAATCGAGAAGTACACAATAGATGATGACTTTCGGCTTATTGAGAAACTTTTGTAGGTGGTAGAATAGACAATCAGGTGATTTGCTTTTAGAAGTGTTACCCTAAATCAGTTAACACAAATTCTCCAACCTTCTTGTCTAGTTAGGTATTTATACATATTAAGATTGAAGAGTTGGTTCTATAGTGTATTCTCAGATACATTCCTGACTTGGGTATTATGGGATTCTATCTTACAGTTAAACAACCATTACTCCTATGACCCTGGAGTTAGTGCTGCTGCCGTTCCGGTAGATATTTCGACCGATTCTAAGTAACGTGAGGAACAATGTACAAATTAGAATCCCATTTAAATCATCATTCTTGCGGATCGAACAGATTTAGGTTGATCTATCACTAGATTGTTAATCATTTTATCATAATGCTAGTCAAATCGAATGTTGTTCGGTAAGTGTCGTTGGTTATGAGGATCCAAAATTGTTCAAGGTGTAAAGCCTTAATAGATTAATGCATCATAGGCAATAACTACTTCTTAATACCAAAGCTTAGAAAAGTTATATAATCTCGAAGTGAATAATAATACTAATTATGACATTCAAAGTCATTATCAGGCACGACAGCATAGAGGACGATGAACACACCTACTATGGGATAGCGTTTCTTAATCCAGGTAAAGTAAAATCAGGCAGGCTCGAATATTCCAAATCTGATAATAAGCTAAAAGTTGAACTCACATTTGATGGGAGCCCTATTAAAGTAGGAGAGAAGTTCGTAGCTATACTAGTACCTGTGAATGAGAGTGAAATTACAGACAGCACAACTCCAGAATTTAAGATACATGAGAATGGCCCGGAGCACGAACCGGAAATAGTAGATTTCTGATTATCATAAAAAGGCGAAAAGGAACTTACCCTCCTCATGACAAATCTTTCTTTTTTTTGGTTATTCCACATTAATCTTATAATCTAACTTGAGGCAATTTAATAAATTATGCTGGTGCTCAGACGACCTGAGTATGTTGGCGATGACCTGATCCAATTAGATCTCATGATACATCTCTTCTCTTAAATCGAATATCTTGATTACTTTGCTTATTATTTCAATCGATCTTTAGAAGTATTGGATAGAACATATCAAAAAGCAAATTAGAAACTGGGTAACGGCAAAAGAGGATATTTCCAAAAATTGGTACGATGATATGAAGCTGGTTACATATCTTATTTCTTGTCAACTATGATTTTACAAACCATCATAATAGCGTTACCGCTGGAAATAGGCGGATATAAACCTAATAAAAATAATCCTTGTCCAATGAAGTAAATATTCTTATGCCAATACTGTTCCATACCTTTGTGGACAAGACGGAGAACGACTTTTATACAGGTCTGGCATTGAAGTGGGCCCCTATTGACTATCAGTATGTAAGGTTTGATAAGAATAAGCTTAGCTATGGCATAAAAAAAGATCTTGTAGTACCCGTTGATCTGCAGTACTATGGGAAAAGAGATAACATAGACCTAGAATCACATTGGGATACAAGAAATATTAGAGATAGATTGAACGAAGTCACAATAGAGCAACTAAAACCCGCTGCTTATTATTCTATTTCGGAAACTGAATCTCATTATTATATCTTGTATTCTTTTTATCATGCAGATGATGACACGCATCCTAATGATATGGAAGGATGCTTAGTTATATTAGAAAAACAGGAGACCTCTCAATTCCTTCTCGGAATAATAACAGTCGCCCATTACGATTTTTGGTTGTATCCATACAAAAATAATCTGCTCAATAAGTCTGGCAGAGAATTTGCAGGGGAACAACAGTTGGAAGTAGACGAAGAGCTAGATAGCAAGAGACCCTTAATACAGCAAGAGAAAGGCAAACACGGGCTTTATGCCTTGGGTACAAAGATAAACGTCGGAACCAAGCTTGTACAATGGTTCTACGCTCTGCTCGGTATACACCCAGACGTAATAGTCCTATATCCAAATGAGGAAGCATTCCCTTATAGTATAGAAAATTTGAACAAAGGGAAAAATACACCATATGATCCGTCTTTCTATTATGAACTAGTAGATGTTTTGGATCCGAAGGAAGGCCTTTGGGAACGATGGAAAAATAGGCCAAATTCAACTTTTGCTGAAGATGGAAAGTTTCATGGGGGCTCAGCAAACCCTCCATGGCTATGGAAAGAAAAAGAGTGGCTTAAATTTTCGCAAGATATTGAACTAGGACTAATGTGGCAAGATCCAGCAGAACTTGTGAGTAAATTGTTTAAACCAGGACTTAACAGGAAGCCTTTCAGTACCAAATATATTAGAAAAATGGATGGGACATCATGATTATGACTATGATGATGATGATGATGATGATGACCGGTCTCATTACACTGAAGCATATTGCATATTATCATGTAAGACTTATGGCAGAATTATATTGTTACTAATAATTGGGCGAAAGAATGAAGTACATGCAAAAACGAACTAACAACAAGTTTTCATGGAATTCAATTTCATGAACGGATTCTATACAAGGAATCTCATATGTCAGAAATAGACTTCGGCCCAGAAAATAGAGTGAAATTCGATAAGACAGACAAAGTATTAAGATCCTTCTTTAAGACTGAGGTCCGAGGTAACATTGAACCAGATAGTCTTAAGGCTATCCGAATGTGTAGAGCTCTAAGACATTATTTATCACCAAATATAAATACCGTGTATGTTTGACTAGGTTATGAAAGAATATAAGCCTTATTTACATTCTTGTAAGGGAGATCGTCCTGAGGTTCCACTAGTTCCTTCCGAAATAACACAGGCGAAAAAGGCTACATACGTTCGTGACAAATTTATCGATTCCCAGATGGAATTAGTTTCCAAAACTCGTATCGAAGCATGGATCAATAGACTTACATCTTCTTTTCCTACTCGACATTCCAAGTCTAGATTTATTAATCAAGTAGCAGAGTGGTTAAAGATAGAGTTCGAAAATATCGGTCATACGAATATCTACTTTCATGATTATACTAAAAGCAACTATCAGTTAAAGAATGTCATTTGTAATAAACAGGGCAAAACTGATAAAGTGATCATTATTTGTGCCCACTATGACAGCAGAATGAAAGAGCGTGAAGATGCAGAGTCTAGCGCTCCAGGAGCTGATGACAATGCTAGTGGTGTGGCTGTAGTTCTCGAGACTGCACAAATTCTTTTACAAGTAGACTTGCACTACAGTATTCAATTTGTTTTATTCTCGGGAGAAGAGCAAGACTATTGGGGAGCAGAAGAATATGCTCAATATGTCAAAGATAATACTATGGATGTACATAGGGTGATTAATTTAGATATGGTTGGCTATCCACCATTAGGACAACAGAACATTACCATAGAAAGAGATATAGGCAATACGGTTACACCATGCAACAGAGTATCAAGTAATGATAATGACTCTGAGACTTTTGCGCATTCTATGGAGGAGGTCGCCTCCGTTTATACAAACTTAACAGCTATAAAAGGACCTATATATGGAAGTGATTATTGCCCTTTTGAAAATCGAGGATATGTAGTAACAGGGTTATATGATGAAGGACAGGACAATAATCCACATTACCATAGCAGCGACGACCTCCCGTCTGATCTTGATATGGGTTACATTACATCTGTAACTAAATTAATAGTGGCTACAATACTAAAAGAGGCAAGGACAGGAACTTCTTAAGTGATTCTTTTAGAAATATATCTTTGTAACTATAGATATCGATTAAGCTTCATTTGTCAGATGACTAAGCCCAAACTAACCCAGATTTTTTCGGCGCCGAAATATACTTCAATAATGTTAGAATGAATGTACATTTAACTTACTGAATTCTGCGCTTGAAATTCCAATTACTCCATTAGTCAACTGTCAATTCAAAATGGGGCAACGAAGCTGGATCATCCTATACGAGGAACAATTGGACAGAGATCTCCTTGTATTCGTCTTGGAAGGCAGCAGATTAGAGCAAAAATGTTTGACGACGCATTTGCATGCATCATCTTCACTTTAGAAACCCCTATGATATGCAAAATCGGTTTTAGTCTTGGGAGAGGTGTTATCTATAATATCCTTACCTTGTGGCGCCATGTATAACTTGTATACACCAACAGTTAAAGCAGTGGGGTATTCCTCTAGCTCTTTACTACCTTTCTTAGGGGAATCCCTTAGTTCAACATCTATGTCAAATTCGACAATTACCGGAGATCGATCAGACAAATGCCACAGACTGAGCTGTACCTTAGCTTTATCCTTTTCATCATCAAATTTTATGTCACCCAGATCATAAGATATTTCATTGGCTTCAAAATTGTTAACCTTACTTAATGTTTCGGTAGTTGAAATACCCAATTTACTCAAGGTAGGCGTAAGTTGTAGGACATCATGAAATGACTCAACCTTGGGCATTTGACTTGTTTGAAGTCTACGGAGGCAGAATACTTGCTGGTAAATTTAGGCATTATGTCTTCTTCGAATTTGAATCTATCGAAGATCATGTCAGCCTTATTCAGCGGTTTTGAAAGATCGTACAATGCAGCGATATAGCGATCGGAATGCCTATTCTTTATTGTATTCCTCTTTCTTTTCCTCTCTAATTCTCAGCAAAAAGCTACCATTTCCTAAGTCATGTGTTCTAGTATCCTGATACAATACTTTTCTTTTCTTATCCTTCTTACCCTCCTTGAATATAGCTCCATGTCGCTCCACAAGTCGATGAATTGTATCAGTCGTTTCGTTCAAACCTTTTTCCAAGTCTTGGAATATAGAAGGATTGAACATCAGTTTATATTCTCGAGAATTTACTGGAAAATTGGATTTTTCCATTGATCTAACTTCGATACTATTGGTCTATTTAACCATTGACATCTCCCTTTTTATGATAGGTATAGAATTACATTGATAGTTAAGTAGAGATGAACTGGGTCTCTTGACTGCTTAGGCATTACAGAATTAGCGCGACGTGCGACGTGCTTTGTTCCTCAATACCTGCTTTAGAGAGATCAAGGAAATGGAAGATCTCGAATCAATCTAGATAACATAGCATTTTAACTGTTTAAAGACCTAGCTCAATCCCTCTCTTGCCACCTGTTAAGATGGGACACCTTTTCTAAGGGACAGCTACGCTACTACAGTCTTTTTATGACTTCATCGGAAGCTATAACCAATAGGTTAAAGTGATTATGGACTACTAAAGACCTTATATCTATCTACTAAACCTGAATTCTCTATCTCACCTAAGATGGTCAATCCAATTTTGACTTATGAAAGGTTTAAGATGAGATGAGATTGGAATTACAAGACGCAT
>JAATVS010000590.1 GCA_014523695.1 Nitrososphaerales archaeon TH5895 | reverse complement strand
CATGAAATTAACTCCGCAGCTACATGTCTCAGTAATTCTACCTTACTCACTGGTTTTCTTATGAAACAAGTTACATCCAAATTAGGAAAAAACTCTTTCAGTGATCTATAATAAATCTCAAATGCAGTAACAAAACAAACCCTGCAAGCAGTATCTATCCTATGAATTTTTTCATATAGCTCGAATCCACTCATGTGAGGCATTCTCACATCCAACAGAGCTAAATCGTATAGACCCGCTCTAAACTCAGATAAAGCATTCAGAGGATCGTTGTATACCTTAACTCGATAGCCGGAACTTTCCAGATAATATTGAAACAAGGTGGCTATATCAGATTCATCGTCTCCCACCAAGATTGCTCCTGAACTATTTTGCACGACTTGGTGTTCGACATGAACGTACTTATTATGTATTCAAATCGTTTTCGCGGTTTCTCTTTATGCACCAGTACGAGATTTTTTCGGTAAGGTACACGAATTCTTCCGCAAGAACTTGTGGTGCGGGAAGACTTGACTAAAAAAGAAGAAATAATAATAGGTCGTAATTCTGCTGCTAGATTTGCGGCAGTGGTAGCAGCTGCTGTAGAGACTTCTTTGTTACTCTGCTCAAATGCTTTGACTG
The DNA here is from genome assembly GCA_014523695.1 of Nitrososphaerales archaeon TH5895. Classification (GTDB taxonomy): domain Archaea; phylum Thermoproteota; class Nitrososphaeria; order Nitrososphaerales; family Nitrososphaeraceae; genus TH5896. Next base: position 9,710 of record JAATVS010000590.1, on the reverse strand, counting down.
TATTTGAAGTAACTCTTGAAATCTATCGCACAACATTCGCTAGCTTAAGTGATCTTATGGAGAGTACCAATTCAAACTCTAGGCATTCTGAAGCATCAGCAGACAGTAACACCATTGGTTGGTGTGCATCAAGCAATAAATCGGTTCATGATGCTCCAGAAAATAATGGTGTAACATTGGGAATATTTCTATTACGTTCTAATGAGACTATCAATATGATGAAACAATCATAAAAATTTGCATCCGACCGAAAAAATTATTATAGTTCCTCTACTTGTCATAAGCCATAGATGTCGAGAAAAATAGAAAGGCAATCAATAGATACAACTCCGATAACGTTTAGCAATTGGGCCAAGACTATACGTGAAGTGAAGGCAAAACCTGCTAGACGGAGTTTGGAATTATCATTTGCTAGTTTTTTCGGATCGGCTGATTTAGCAAGAAATTTCAACTCTTACCGCCGAAAAGGAGTACTGAACGTTACTATGAAAACTAACCAAGTTGGGCGCCACTCTTTTCCACCCCAAGTAAAAACAGTTCATGTTGATGAGACGAAATTGAAAAGAATCAAAAAAGCTAAGAACGGATTATCAGGTTATCGTCCAGAACATCTAAGGTTAGCTCCTCTGCCAAAAAAATTACCAAAAGAATTAGAGGTCAAACCTGCCTGGCGACGAATGAAAGGAAAAAGAGACAAATTTGGAGAACCAGGCACCATTTTCTCCCCTGACACAAGATTTGTTTTCTCTGATACGTCATTTCCATATAGTACATGTGGACTGGTTCAGACTGCTTCCGGTTCTGGATCAGGAGTAATGATCGGACCACGTCATATGATGACTGCAAGTCATGTGATAAACTGGGGTTCTGATGGTTCAGCTGGTTGGGTGAAGTTCATACCTCTTAACTTTGATACAAGTGAACCGTTTGGATCTGCATTTTCGACACAAGTTTATTGGTGGCAGCAAGTAAACGGCTCTGACGGCATTAATTCAAACGAGGCAGCCTTTGACTACGTGGTCTGTACCTTGGATCGACGGCTAGGTGACATCACTGGTTGGATGGGAGCTAGTAGCTATTCACCAGATTGGAATGGTGGTGCGTATTGGGCTCATATTGGTTATCCGGGCGATTTAGGTGGAGGGGTGAGGCCGGTGTTTCATGGAGATGGCATTATGGATAGCACTATATCGGAGTCAACATCAGGGCGTAGTTCGTTCCGGATAATGCATAAAAACGATTATTGGTTTGGGCAGTCAGGTGGACCAGCCTATGGATGGTGGGATGGTGAGGCTTGGCCACGAGCTGTGGCGGTTTACAGTGCAGTTAATTGGGGTGCGGAAGGTGGACCAAACGCAAATGGTGGTGGCGATCCTCTCCCAGAACTAATCAATTTCGCGCGTGCGGCTGAGCCATAGATAAACCATTGTAACAGAATAAATTATCATTTTCAGAAAGGGGACCCGAAAATCGGCGGCTAAATGCAATTGAAATCGGGACGGTTGTTGGTGGATCGGGATTTATCATTCGATCTGCTGCAATTGATAATCTACTTTCACAGTATCAAAAGGATCTTGAAGTTATTGTGAACTCGTTTAGGCTAATGGGAACTAGCTGACAGCGAACCCTCTACTGGTTCGGAGCGAGCATATGAATGCATGGGTCAAGATTCACAATCTTATGGGATATCATTTTCTGGATTAGAGCATACCTTAATGTACCTAGTCATGTTCGGCGATAAATCGCTAACGTTGTTACGATCTTACAATTTTATATTCGTTAATTTTTCGACACCGAAAGAATCACTTAAAGCAAATCTAACTATATCTTTTCGTGAATAATGCACCCGTCTTTCAATTCTTGACGTGCAGTTATCTCGCATTACCAGCTGGCGAAATATGTCAATGCCATGCCCAAAACCACTAGTTTACATTTTCGACCAAATTGAGTAATAAATATAAGCTTGAATAAGACATCCCATTTATTACGCAATGCAATTTTTCGCGTCGCTAGTACTACGTTAGTTGCGAGAACATTTTCGTCTATTTTACACATGAATCGTCGATTAGAGGATTGTCATCTGGTGATCATGTCGTTTGGCTCGATCCAAACCACGGTAGATCGCCTATAATGTAGGTACTGTTTTCTAACAAGATTACAATCGAAAGAATAGCAAAGCATTTCAAAATTTGAACTGAAGCGTTTAGCTATCACTGAGTGATGCATATTATAAAAACCTAATATACAAGGCAAACCAGAATAGTTTGTAATGCCATTTACTTTGCTTAAAGGTAAATTTGTTCCAAATGCAGGAACACCTGATGGGGATTCCATAAGATTTAGAGCAAACGATCCTATCTATTGGTTAAAGCTAAAAGGCGGAAAAGTCAACATAAATTTTGATAATCGGACAGTCCAGACCAGATTTGAGGCAATCGACGCTATTGAAAAGGGCGCCACAAAGCCTCTCTCTGTTGAGGCGAAGAATAGCTTATTTTCATTAATTGATTATGATGAAAACACCAATCAGGAACCTCCAGGCTATGTTCTTGCTAGAATGGTTGATCCACATGGAAGACCTATCTGTTTTGCCTTCAGTGGTAACGTCGATAGTAAAGACGGATCTGACATTATTCTCGATCAGGCAATGGTCCGTAATTCGGTTAATTACAAACAAGTGGCTGCTGGCTATGGCTATCCGTTATATTATGATACACTGTTTGCAGATTTAAGAGAGGCCTTCAATGAAGCTCTAAGCTCCGCCAAGCAATCATCAAAAGGTTACTGGCCTACCGACGCTACGATGGATGGAGTTACCGTTAGTGATGCTTCCAAACTTCCCACGATTGCTCCAATTTGGCCGAAGCTATGGCGTAGACTAGACGAATATTTCAATAGTCATCAGAATCTAGGTGACTTTCTAGCCTGGTTGGAAGCCAAGGGTGAGCGAGTAGATATACTCCCAACAATGGAGAGAAAAGGCCTTGACGATATAGTTAAGGTTCAGGGTAACGAAGTTAGCTTGACTGAAAGCCCTGAGAACCTGCGAGTAGTAAGTATTGCTGGTCCTATCGCACGCCTTTTCGAAGACCCGTTGAAAATTACACAGCGTTTGCCTCCTTGATATTCCAAACCTCGTAAACTACAGAATGTACTATAACGTCTAACGGTCCTCCCACCAACTGTCTGCCTTCCTAGTGCCAAAAAGTCCTCTACAGTTCTCGGGGGGGGGTAGAGATAGGCAGGATATTAGTAACCATAACAATTTCGAAGATGTAATAGAAGTAGTACCCAATTATGATTCGGGACCACACGATCAAAACAACGATAGACAGTTTGGAAGCAGATTAGGAGCTCCTCGAAACATCTTTCTAAGAATGCATATTCAGAATTTTCTAATGCATTCGTAAATGAGATGAATGAGTCTGGAGACTGAATTCACTCTATTTTGTGTTAGTGATCCGAGAAGGGGTTGAGGAAAATAGAATTATTCCAGGAGTAATAAGCCACCTTGATCTTCCACAGGCTACTTTAGGTACCTCGTTGTTGTACATATGTTGATAAAGTACATTTTTGGCACTCAAGCAGTTTCCTGTGATAATCCTTCTTGTGTTACATTAGGGGGTAAAACTTATGTATTACATTTCTGCATAGCAAGGTATGTTGAAGACTAACACAATATTGAAACTGTTTGAGTCGTCGAGGTTGCAAAGGAGGAAATCTCTATGAAGGTTATGGTACTCTTGGGCAAAGATAAGCGCAATCTCCTTCAATTCGTAAAAGACAACAGTAACAATATAATAGCTGATTATGGTCAATCCGTGTTAGTTGATGTCGACGATCGTAACAGGCAACAAATTATATCACAGGGCCTCAAAATTAGGGAAATCAAGGATGCTTCAGATTTAGAAGTCAGTGGATATAAAATTAATACTTCACGACCTGAAGCGAGGCTAGCAGGGAATAATATTTCTGACTTATCAACAAAGGATGGGCGTGGGCATTATATTCTGCAGTTAGTAGGCCCAATGCATAATGAGTGGAAACGTAAACTAGACGAAGTAGGAGTAACCATCTATCAACAGATAACAGACAGTAATCATTACCTTATTGGAGTAGATAATAAAAATTTGAATCAGCTCAATGATCAGACTTTCATACAATCCATTCTCCCATATTATCCAGAATTAAAAATTTCGCCGTCACTGGTTTCTACAAAAATTCAGTCTCGTATGAGTAAAAGTTTTACTGATAATCCAGCTATCGAATCTACAATAAGTCCCTCTAAGGGATTATCAGAGCCTGTACAAGGCGAGGCGATGAAATCTACTACTGGCAAGATTAGGGATGGGGATGCAAGAAGCAGTCTACGAAAAGAAGAAGGAGACCTGGATGTTATATTATTTGATTCTTCTTTTCATCAACAATTTAAAGAATTTCTCACTAATATGGGGGTGACGGTAGTTAGCGCTGAAGAAAATCGCTTTATAATTTCTGCTAGTGTTGAAGATATTGAAAACACTGACAAACTTCAGAAAATAATGGATTTGCCCTATGTTAGAAGGATCGATCCATATGCTCCAAACCGTTCTTACAATGAAGTGGCAGAAGAATTATCAAAAGTTAGTATAATTAGAAATAACGATCATCTTCTGGGCAATGGCCAAGTAATTGCTGTCACTGACACAGGCATAGATACCGGTAAAAATGATCAAACAATGTCGGCTGATTTTAGAGAAAGAATAGTTACAATTCATGCAAGAGGAAGACCAAATGATGCAAGTGACCTGAATGGACATGGTACTCATGTAGCAGGATCTGTTCTGGGCAGTGGTTCGCGTTCAAATGGTAGAGTTAGAGGAATGGCACCAAATGCTAAATTGGTTTTTCAATCAACGGAGGATTCTGAAGGTCGTCTAACTGGATTACCTGATATTCTGGAGAATCTTTATATGCAAGCCATGGAAGACGGAGCAACAATTTTCACGAATTCATGGGGAAACTCATGTCATCCTGTATTTGGGTGTCAAACTAGTGGACTATATACTGAAGATTCAAAGTCCACTGATAATTTTATGTTTAAACATAGAGACTTGCTTGTACTCTTTGCTGCAGGTAATGATGGAGATAGACCAAGAAATCGAGATAAAATAATTTCTCCGCCAGGTACCGCTAAAAATGTAATCACTGTAGGAGCTAGCGAAAGCTTACGATCGTTACCAAGTGGAATCATCAAAACTGATACTATTAATCCTAACACCGGTCAACCTATCACATTAGAAAAAATTAATGAAGAGGCAGATAACAAAAGTAATATTGCGAATTTCAGCAGTATTGGGCCGGTGCTACATGATCGTCAAAAACCAGATGTAGTTGCTCCCGGTACATGGATTCTTTCTACCAGATCATCTGTTTGTGTTGAGGATTGGTTTACTGGAGATAGGCACTCTCATGATAAAGCGGTAGGTTATGGATTACCCAACGGACCTATTCTAGGACATGGGGACAAAATGTGTCCTTCGCCCACCAATTTTGACTCGGCATTTTCGAAGGAATACATGTATTCAAGTGGGACTAGTATGGCAACACCTATTACTGCTGGTGCTTGTGCGCTTATACGTGAATTTTTAGTTAATAATGGCAATAAACCATCAGCTGCTTTAATTAAAGCGCTACTAATCAATGGGACAGTAAGTTTAGGACAGCCTCCTAGTCTGCAAGGATGGGGCCTGATAAACCTTGAAGAGGCACTTGCACCTTTAATAAAGTTTGATGATTCTATAGATAACGCCTTAGCTACTGGAGAACTTAATGGGTATTCTGTTACTGTGAATTCCGTGTCGAATCCTGTGGCCATCACATTAGTATGGCGAGATCCTCCAGGTGATACAATTCAAAACAAGCTTCATTTACGATTAATCAGTACTGACTCGGGACAAGTATTTACCTCAGAGGACGAGAATAACATTCGTAATAATGTTCAAAAAATATCAATACCAACTCCTTCAACTGATAAATACGAAATTGAGATCGAAGGAGTCAACATCACCAAGGGAATTCCTGAGTTATCTCAGGCAGTTAGACAAGATTACGCGCTAGTAGTATCAAATTGTAAAGAACTTAAATTGATAGCCTAGAATTAAAGTAAGTTATCCTTACCCTGAATTTAGAGGCATTTGCTATTTCTGAAAGTCCTAATATCTTCACGGATGTTAAGTGAATGTGTGATATAAGCACTGAACGATGACTCCACTTTTTGAGTTAGTCAAGAGTGGAACTATAATAGACTTAACCCTGTACCAGTCACATCTTCTTGTCCTTAGAGCGAAGGCAAATTTCTAGGGCAGGACTAACATCATCATCTGCAGAAACTTTTCTGGCCTAGAATGCCTAGTGAATCAGGAGCTTCTAATTCACCGTATTTCTACCTGTATTTCGAGCTTATTCTTTAGCCGTTGGCACTAAAACTCTCGGTGTGGTTCACGTTGAAGACACAGTCCCAGGTTCTGGTCCCTCACGCTTCATAGGTTCTGGTCCCTTATCCTTCACAGGTTCTGGTCCCTTATCCTTCACAGGTTCTGGTCCTGATCCTGGTCCCTTATCCTTCACAGGTTCTGGTCCTGATCCTGGTCCCTTATCCTTCACAGGTTCTGGTCCCTTATCCTCAGTCTTCGCCTCTGTTGCAGCTTTGTTTCCAAAGTAAAATCCGATGATAGTAGTCACAGCACCTGCCAAGACTGTAGCAACAGTTTTAATAATTTCAGTTAGGCTAGTATTTAGAGTGATTTGTGCATTATTATTATTTTCGAGTATTTCCATTATCTGGCTAGATGTGTTGGGGGGGATACCTTCCGTTTTCATCTGACTTGCGAGTTTGGACATTGAATTTATCGTATCAGGTAAAGGCGTAAGAACGTGCTATTTCTTATAAAGATATTGGAGTCTAGTCGCGGCGGCCTCAGGAGCTAATCTGCGAAATGGACTTATCAATTTGGAGTTCTTTGTCTGCACCCAAGGAGGGTGCAATGAGGGAATCGTTCTTACCATGAAGATCGTCAATTTAAAGTGGATGAGTCAGGGGTTGAAATATACTAGGGTACGAAATCCGTCAGCACTAGACGAAAAGCTATTCTGACTCACAAGATTGGTATTATCTGTCATTTTATAAATATGGTGGTGTGCTATATCCACCTGGTACTCAAATGTTCGCCCCGCATAAAAAAGAAAAAGTGTCTAAGACCAACTTCGGACTAAAAAGCATATTACGAAACTTGAGAATTTCTATCATACTACATTTTCCTTTAGAAATTTCCGAGAAAGTAATAAAAATCATCTATTGTGATAGAGGTAGTCTTCGGCTACATGTGCCAAGGCTCTCAAAAAAGTATAGTCAACAATAAGTTGGGCTTCATCGGTTTCCATGTCAATGAAGAACGCCAAAATCTTATCGACTATTTTTGAGGTCGAAGTATGATTAAAATTGCCTACTGGCATTACCCAATTGCAACCAGTTTTTTTACACTAAATAACTACTCATTCTTACAAGCATGAAACCTTCACTTCCTTCGTCAAGACTCATGCACTTTATATTCTCATAGTCCTTTCTGAATTTCCTAAAATGATTCTGGGTCAAGCTGATAAGTCATTCCTCCCAACAACATATCGTTTCCATATAAATAGATTGTAATGTTCCTATCAGTATTATTCCGTACCTGATCTTTAGTAAAATCATTACCAGCTATAAGATCAATGACTATCTTTCTTTTTTCCCCCGGCTTTAATTCAACCTTATTATTATCATCAATTCCTTCAAACTTCAGTTTCCATCCCGTAGTTGTTAAAAGAGCTGGCAACTCTACTTTCAATTCCATTATAGCTTTGCGGGGCAATGAATTTCCTACAAAAAAAACATGTTTATGCAGTCCTTTCATCAATCCTTTTCCTCCTCCACCACCAGGCACAATGACCACGTTCCGTTGCCCGACATTATTATCGTTCGGTACTAGACGCCACTCTTCAATTATTTCGCTTCCTGTAAGATTGTCAATATTGCTCGGGTCGCCTTCTGTTGAAACTACCATGAGCACACAATCATGTCCGTGCACATTAACGTTAGGTATCCATTCAAAAGGACCTACAGTTATCTCTTCAGTGTTATTGGCGCCTAAGCTAGGCAACGTAAGACCACCAATAGGGTTCATTTCTGTAAAGTCAGCTGGCCACCTGAGACCGGCACCAGGCAAACAGTGAAAACTCCTTACGTTAACATCTTTGGCTGCCGATGTTCCTCGGTTTTTCACTTCCACATACATATGATTGGTAACACCATTACGGCCATTCTGATGTCCACTCAGTCCGTCAGGATTGTTGCGGTTCCACATTGACATATTGTGCCAGTGAACGGCCTGAAATTCGTATTCGCCATTTCTTCCATCATTAATATACACATCAATTTCCGGAGGGCTCCCCGCCGTGGTAACTGGTGACGGAGCTCCTGCTGGATGGTAACATCCCTGTTTTTCGAATGCCCAGCGTATTACCTTATTGTAAGCACCGTTAGATATCCCCTCTGATGTCCAATCTTCCAAGTCAGTATCCTGCATTTCTTCGCACCAGACTTCTGCGTCATCCGGATTAGTACCGGGAGTTAAATTGCTAATGGTGCGAAGAATAAGGTAAGTTGCCATTCTAGATGCAAATAACCTTCGGCCGAGGTTCTCGTGGTCGCCGCCTATAGAGCGATAAATTCTGAAATGGCATGTAGCTAAGATCTGCTCGCTACCGTAATCTCCATCATCATTTGTTCCCCCACCCCAAGCCCAGCCTGCTGCTACGTCTCGATCAAAGCGACGTTCCGTGGTAAAGGGACGAAAAGGTGCATACCGGAAACGTTCCGGCTTACCTCTTAGTGCCGATTCAGGATCCATTTGAATTGCAGCCAAGCCGTCACCAGCGCTATGCGCAAATCCAAAACATTATAGTGAATAATGCGACCAGGTTCACGAATTGTCTTTTTGTTATCAACTCCTTTTCGTGATCCCGTCATGTCTGTCCTATAGTACTATATAAGTAAAAGTATACTCGGACAGATGCTCTAACTAATTACAATTACTAAGTAAACTTGCATACTTGAATAGAAAGGTATGTAGAGACGAAATAGCCTGTCGGAAATGGAATTCAATTCTCTTGCTAGTCCCACGCGCGGACTTGTCTACAACGTACGCTTTAGGACGAGAGGGCAAAGTTTGCTTCTCGGTAGCTCGTAATTGCATAACACCAGCGTCACTGCCTCAATTTTTAGAACAGATTCCTGAGCAAATCAAATTCAGAGTAAATCGAGGCTGATTCTATGCAAAGGAATGATTTGGCTAGTCTTCTTGTGATACAAACAATGATTTCAGACGCGAACCTATAATTTAGTTAAGAAAATTGGTATTATAATAGTCTAATTCTTTGTGCAAGCGAATTCTTATGATTCAATTCCACATGCAGGAGATCTCATAAAGATAAGTGGGGAAACTCTTCAATAACGAATCAAACACAGTTCAATTGAGGGTTGTAATGGATAAATGTCAATTATCGATTACGTAATCGTCCATGAGTTCCTCCAAATAGGAAATAAAATTAACTCGGAAACGTTCTGGAATGAAGGACAGAAAATCCACTGATTATGAGGAAAAGAATAGGGTGTGTATAATCGGGGATTCGAT
>JAATVS010000589.1 GCA_014523695.1 Nitrososphaerales archaeon TH5895 | reverse complement strand
TATCATACCTTCACCATTTTATACTGCTAGTTGAAACCGAAGAGAAGACTAATAATCTAGGCTTTTGATATGGTTTAGAAAGATAGTAGATAATCAAAAAATACGTGCTACATTGGATTGTTACTGGAAGTCACAATGGATCATGATTTAGAGAGAGTGCATGAGTTTTATCATGATGATGTTGTAGCTGAATTTCCACAGTCCGGCGAACGAATCCGAGGTAAGCACAACATATATGAACTTAGGGCACATTACCCCGCTAAAGTTACTTTTAAAATCCTGCGAGTTCTTGGAGAAGAAAATCTTTGGATAACTGAATTAGCTATTACCTATAATGATGGGCGTCCAATTAATGCTGTAGGTATCATGGAGCTCAGAGATGGTAAGATCGCACATGAAACGCATTACTATGCAGATCCTTTTGAACCACCTGAGTGGCGATCTCAGTGGGTCGAGAGAATACAATGATCTGTGAAAGGAAAAAAAAGAGTGAAGAATGCATATAAAGAAGAATCTTCCACCACCGTCGTCATCTCATTGTTTCAGAACTATAGAAGAATGTTATATAAACAATGTCTGCGTTATGGGTACTTTACAGTGAGATAAGATGAGATGGATTTGCATTTACTGTAACAGTATAATGGATTGTACAAACTTTACAGAGTTCATAAAGCAGAGCGACAACGACAAAAACAGCAATCAAGAAGCAGTAGTAGAGTATCACGCTTGGCATCTACTGACCGAAGGCTAATGCCAGAACTGCAGAGATAAACGGAATGCATCGAATAGGTCATTGTACGAAGATGCTTCGCATAGAGTAGATACACATATGTATTATTTATTCGAGCAAATGCCGGAGAAATCATGGAATACATCAGCGAATGCAGTGAGATAGTGAATAACGTCATTTTGATCAACTAGTTAAACTCTTCTCTAAGGGAACCTAATTCAGCAAGACAATCATTGACTGTGTGTTGCTCCAATCAGCTAGATTCTTCGTGTCACTCAATTGATATTTCACGTATTTTGGCCTGTAGTTGATAAAAATGTATTTAATATCTTACCGATTTCAGCTGGGTATTGATCCATTACTGCATGACCAGCATCTTTGATCTGTACAAGCCAGGCTCCTGGAATTTTACCTGCAAGAATTAAAGCATTTCCGTGAGGCATGTAGTCATTATCGTCTGTTCCAGCTATGACCAAGGTGGGTTTTGCCAATTTCGCTTCCGCATCACAAGCACCACTCCAGTTGGTATTCTCCCAAATAACTAGGCTGTTCTGCTTATTTGCTATTTCAGGGGGCAAACCAGGCTTCAATTGTTGTAATGATGTAGTGTTTGCTGGAAGGTCAACTGATTCAGGATGCAGTTTGACCCATCCCGATCCTAACGAGGCAACATTAAGCGCTTTCAATTCCTGAGTAATGGGAATATTTTGTAGAGATTTGTTTACAACATCAGCTTGCAATTTCAGAAATTCAGCTGGTTTAGGTATGCTGTCTTTCCCACCACAAGTCGAGGCAATAAGAATAAGGCTGTTAACCTTTTCTGGATGGCTAATTGTAAATGCCTGAGCTATATGTCCTCCCAAAGAATATCCCATAACATCTGCTTTTGGTATTTTCAGAGCATCAAGCAAACCAGCTGTATCATTTGCTAGTTGCAGATAGGTGTATGGTTTGGAACCAACTGTTGAATTTCCAATTCCACGTTGATCAAACGCAATCACTGTGTGATTTGAAGAAATTTCTGTTAGAAAGGAAGGATTCCAGGCATCCATACTATCAGAAGCGCCATTGAAAAGTATTATAGGGTCACCTTTACCAAACATCTTGTACGCAACATCAATATCTCCTACATGGACTTTTTCTAAGGGGATATCCTGAAGATTTACCGAATTCGTAGAATTGGAATTCGTTTGGTTTGGATCTGTTTGACCATACACAACTTTAGTAATGTCAAAGTAACCAAAATTGCTAATTGATGGGCTTGAAATAACAAGAGCAGATATGACAGCAATAATGACTAGAGAATCTTTCCTAGCAGGTCTTTGACTTGACACGAACTCAAATACGCAGCGTAGTATATAAGGTGAATCTCATCCTAAACAAAAAGAATTGTCTATTCTGAATGAATCATTATAAATTCAGCAATGACTCGGGTCATTATTGCGGTATTAGATTCTGGCCAGAGTATCCCATTTGAGAAGTAATATTACATTGGGCCAGGGGATTTGGCAAGACTTTAAAGTGTTTTCAATGATCCACGAGGAGATCTGTTCAACTTGACTTGAACCCATCACGCATTGTAGGTGCTAACATCTGACGAGCCACAAATGTTTTGCAACAGTGGTTAACGGCTTATATATTACTGATATCCTGAAGCTGCGCAGTGTTATGATAACATCTGTCACTTCCGAAGACAAATCTAAAGAAGATGACGACTTATTTTATGCTCGTCAATACCTAGATATAATACCAAAAAGTGAATATGCGACGAGGCTAAGGGTTAGACGACTCATTTGCCGAGTCTGCAAGATGAAATTTAGAACACGTCAAGAAGTTCAAACGCACATCAAGCGCGAACACAGACGACTTCAAACTGGTCGGTAACAGAAATAAATCGTCGATTAGGTAATATTCTTACCATCTAGAATAAAAAATGTGACCCTGCTCTATTATGACCGAACTTGCTTTGGCGAGATAAGTTCAAAAAATAAGAAAAAGTGTCGTTATCTAGCTACTTCAACTTTTGGCATATTCTTTTAGGCCTGTAAAATCAATTGCAACTACTGGCTCATTTCCAACAACCCACGCATTATGTCCAGGTGGAATTACACCAGTATCTCCGGGACCAAACTCTTCTTCAGTACCATCATCCATAACTACTTTGAGTCTACCCGAAACAAAGTACTGAGTATGAGGTGCTTGACAACTATCTGTTTTTACAATTGGCTTTACACATTTTTCCCAGCTCCACCCTGGTTCTAATATGCCACGACCGATTGTAACATCACCTAGGTTTACAAGCTCGATCTTGCCTTTCTCAAATTTTCGTGTTTCGTCGGGTGAAGAATCAAGACTCTTTTTTTGCATTTTAGCCATTTGTTCTTGATACACTAGAATATGATTATAAATATTATTAATCCAACAATCTATTGTATCAAGCAGATTATTGTATCAAAAACTATTCGACCAATTCTAAATCATGATATCGTTAAATCCATTAATGTATATTGATAATTATTGTCGATCAAAAGAAGAATCGCAGGTGCAATTACCATGGCCGCATTGAGTTACGCTGTTAATAAATATATTTTGAAAAAAGACAAGAAGAAGAGTTACAATACCAGATCGTAAGCCCATATTTACAGGTCCATAGGTATACTCAAAACCTCAAAGACCAGTTACAAAAGATTCATCCCACACAGATTCTAGGTACTGCAACTTTCTTGAATAGATGAGGAGATACAGAATTTGCAGGGAAATCCGATAGTTTAGACAAGTCAGGATTGTCAAACGCCCGCTTATAACTATCAGTAGATTCCCAAACAGCACAATTAATGAACATACAGCTACCTGCAATACCTCTGTACAGTTGGGCTGAGATAAATCCTGGTTGTTGTTTCATAATATTAGCATCTTTAGCCCATACCTTTAAAAACTCCTCGATATTCTCAGGGT
>JAATVS010000103.1 GCA_014523695.1 Nitrososphaerales archaeon TH5895 | reverse complement strand
TCAATAGCACCTTAATTCTGCGTCTTGAGCTTCCCGAATAAGACATTGCCTCTAACTGACCTCGAGACATGAACGAAATGGAGGTTTAAGCAGATTAAGTGGTTGAACTCGTGGTATTTTTTAGAGGATCCAATTCAAGTAGAGTATGCTAAGACTTTTCTCAACTAGTGTCTAGAAAAATACTTTGACAAGTATGAAGCAACGAACAAATGAACATAGCATCAGGCTCATCGACCGAACTTGTAGGTCACTAAAAATGGGAAGACATGTAAGAAATATCAAAAGTATTTTGCTGGAGGTATGAAACATGAAAGTACAGAGAGATTTAGAATAGATAACATGGAATAGAGAAGGCTTGTTACTGTTTCAATTCAGAGATTTTCATGTCGAAATGGATCTATAACTGATTTGTGAACTTTCACACTAAGGTAAATACAAAAATGATAAACTTTTGCTAACGGGAAAGTTATTGAGTCGACTCCAAGTCTGAGTCTATATATCATATTTTCCTTCTCACTAACTACATTTTCGTGTATTGGAGGAGTTTTCTAATATCGTTAGCTAAGGGCCACACGTAACCGGACGTGCCTCTTAAGCGTGCCTCTTAAGCGCCTCCTGAAACAACGAATACATCCTCATCATGCCGAGTAAGAGATTCGAAAATCTGCGGATTGGTACCAAATATGCCGGCCAAAACCTCATTTGAATATGCACTCAGTGCTCCGGAGATACCTATGTCTTCGGGTCGTTCATGGCCAAAGAATATCACAAAATGAGTTACATTTTCTGCATCAGCATTTTCGATATAATGAAGGTATGCAGGGGGAATAAACACGATTTCTCCTGCTCTAACCTCCAAAGAATCAACATTCCCTCCCGGACTTAGAATTGTCATTTTAGCTCTACCTTCAACCACATAATCTAATTCTGCTGCGTTAGGATGCCAATGCGGTTCCCTGATCCCTCCAGGTCTTAGACTCAATGAATAACAAGCGAGTCCTCTGAGGATAGGAAAAACATTAGCATTCCCCAAAGATACTTTACCCCCTGACGTCTGAATTTGAGGTGGAATTCCTTCGAGATCAAATTTGTGGCGGTTCGGTATTCTTCGAATAACCTCACCTCTGGTCAACTTCTTGAACTGAAAGTCCTGTTTGGATCCAATTAAGATATCATTGGGGGAATCTCTATTGAATTGACCGAAGAAGCTTGAACTTTGGCTAAAGGTCAAATCAAGGATTGGACTAGGCATCGAACCAATGGAACCAGAAATACCGAGATCTTCAGGTTTTTCGTGGCTAAATGCAAGAACGAACTTTGCTACTTCTGTACCAATATTTTCAATATGATGTAAATAACCTCGTGGAACAAATACTATCTCACCTCGATCTACAGTAAAAGTATCACGACCAGCATCAGGGCCAAATATTGTCATAATCGCCTTCCCCTGGACACAGTAACTCAATTCCCCCGCATTAGGATGCCAGTGGGGTTCACGGATACCATCTTTATCCAGACGCAAAAGATACAATGCCATCCCGTTGAGCAAAGGGAAGTTATCACGATCGACTATTGTTCTGTTACCGCCTACACAAACAGCTTGAGGTTCTGCATTGTCAAGATTGAAGGTATGAACTGACCTTGATATCATTCTCCATTTTTGCCTTCTTCCGCTATTATTTGAGCTTTTCTAATTCAACTTAGTCCATTGTTATGCTTCATTATTCTGTTCGACAACCAAAGATTTTCTAAAGGGGGAAGAATGATTTGCACTGACGAGTAAAAGTCAAACTTTACAGCTATCCTAAACAAGGGATCGATGGTAGGACAGACTTGATTACTTGGAATACTGAGTCATCCTAATCTGCCTCAAAATGGTCTCCCCCACTCCATAGTATGAACCTGTGCGAAGGTAGTAAGAGGGACACGGCTTGTCCACTACTGAATATTCACGATTCGTCTACTATCTCAACAATCGTATCTAGAAAACCGCATATATAGGAAACAGTGAAAGGAGCAGAAGGTCCAGTTCCTTGGATGACAAAGGAACTCATGGACCCACTAATAAAGTATCGGGATGAATTAAAAAACGGATATCTGGCACATCATAAATAATGTACATCAAAAAATACGTACGCTGTTTGGAAGTAATGGATATGGTTGGTTAACTTAGCTATGTCATTAGTTAGTCTGGCTTTTGGTACAATGGCAATCAACGATGCAATCGTTCAACATACAAATTGCACCTCATCTAGATCCGTTTAAGTACTATCAATTCCTATATTCATTCATTGTGAATGGAAAAATCATCAATTTATAGGTGGCAGTTTGCGTATGAATAAGTTTAAGATTGGAATCGGACTCTGCTTTTATCAGGATCTCCATTCGCTAACTCGCTGCCTTTACTCGCTACAACCATATCCGCTAGACTATCTAATTGCAGTAGATGGAAGGTTTAAAGAGTATCCCTCCGAGGGGGAGCTTTCAGATCAGACATGCATAGATCTAGTCAAGAGCTTCCGACATCCGGTTAAATACCTAGCGGCACATGGATTAGACGAAATGGAGAAGCGACAAATGTGCTTTGAAGAGTGTAACAGGTTTGGTATCGATGTTCTTATTGTTCTAGATTCGGATGAATACATAGTACCTACTGCTACAAATTGGGATTTATTCCATTTGGATCTTCTTGATAAGATCAATAGCAATGTTTCCTACAGGCAAGGATATCACATACCTACGATCAGTCGAAAATTGGATAAAAATGAAGAAAATATTTTGGATGTTGATGGTGATGTTCAAAATTTACCCAAACTATTCTACAGGCCTGGGTGTTTGAAATATGTGGGAAACCAGTATACGATCAGAGACAAGAAAACCGGATTGATTCAAATCTACAATGGGAATGCGGTTTGCCAGCATATAATGATTGGTCATGATCATTCCCTTAGGTCTAACAAGAGCATAGATGAGCATCTGATCTACCAGAACAGATTGGTCCACAAACAAATGAGGACTTAGTCATTGCGCCTTCTGGCTGCTCTGAAGCTATTTCTCACCGGTTACCTTGCCGGTTCATCTAGGAAGATTCATGCTATTGGTGTTCTAGAAGGCCCTCCGTTGGTGCTAAAGTGTTCCAGTTAAACCTCTTTTGGTTATCACAGAGATGCATTAACGAAAAGTCCTACGTCCATTTACAGCGTCAAGCATATCGAATTACGTAAG
>JAATVS010000588.1 GCA_014523695.1 Nitrososphaerales archaeon TH5895 | reverse complement strand
TGCAATAGGTTCTGGAACGGATGTTGCTAAGGAGACTGGGGGTATTATCTTGATAAAAGATGACATAATGGATGTAGTCATAGCACTTGATCTTGGGAAGAAGACCGTATCTAAGATAAAGCAAAATCTATTCTGGGCATTTGCGTACAACACTGGATTAATTCCGATAGCTGGCGGTGTCTTGGTACCTTTTCTAGGTGTCGGGATATTTGGATGGTTACCCATGTTAGCTGGTGCAGCAATGGCTATGAGTTCTGTGACAGTGGTAGGAAACTCAATACTGCTTGGAAGATACAAGCCAAAGTTCGCAAAAAAGGAGTTAGTTAGAGAAAAAGAAATTGGTACCAAAGCCGATTTGGAAGATGTTGATCCAATACATCAAAAAATCTAGCCAATATTAGTAACAGAGAAAATTGAAAACGGCAAGTGCTATTCACTACATTTTAGGGTGCTGTCCTAACAAACTTGTAGCCAGACTTTTCTAACCTATTCTTTATCTCCTCTGTAGTGATTAGCGATGAATCAAATTCAACTATAACGCTATTTGTCATATAATCAATATCAATTCTCTTTACTGCTCTCTCATCTCTTAGTTGCTTTTCTACAATAGGTTTACAGGTAATACAATACATTCCTATGACCCTGAATAAGATTCTCTGTGTTTTCTCGTTCATGTTCATGTATTTGTACTTATCACTCTGTGTTGTTGAATGTAAATATACGTTCGTTAGTCTTGAAATGGGCTTGTATAATAGTATATGTTAGTGTACGCTAGTATGCGCTAGTATATTTTGCACACATGTTATTGGTGCGATAGTGTCCAAGAATGGCATATTACTCAGGAACAACCGAGACACTCTTCAACGAAATACTGTAAATGCAGCAGCACTAATCATTAATCAAGTTCTTACTCAATACAAGCAAAACATCTAATACTCTCACTTACTTTCTTACTCCCTTTTTTCTCATCGCAAAATAGTCTTTAAATCTGCTAGGGCTAAAACTCTGGGGGTCGTATTTGTGATCAGCTACCCTCCCTTTTTTCACAGGTATCCAATCTCCCTTAACTTTATTGAAAGATTGATCACTGTATTTAGTGTCCTTGGATAATTCATTTGTTAGCTTCCACCGGTAAATGAATTTGCCTGCTATAATAGTCCCAACGACAATTGCCCAAACCCACAATGGAGGACCTTCCATTTCCGTTAATACTTATCCAATTTACTATATATGATGATCCAAAATCAATATTGTGCCATTTCACTTTCTCATCGAATCTGCATGCTAAACGAGGTTGATTGAAAGAAATTTCGATTGGAAAATAGGGTTGAGTATGGAGTTAAATTTTCAAACGATGCTTGATGCATATTTTTTTCACAGTCAAAAAAGATGTTGTAATCGCATTGTATTAACAATTATTACCAGCGAGGAGAAGTGAGCTACTTTAGCTTTTCTTTTTCTTTATAGGATAGTCGAACAACCTTGCCTTCTATGATAGGAGTATTGTCTTCAAGCCATCCCACAACAGTACCGCACTCTATGCATCTTAACCATGTCATTCTACGACTCTTTTTTTCGTAGTTGAGTACATGAGATCTGCAGTTTCCCATCGTTTAGTAATAATTCACTCCCGTAAAATGCTTGTCTGATTTATCTAACAATATTGGAAGTGACTCGACTGCCTTGTCAGTTCGACAGGCAGGACAACTTGCATATTGTGTAGTTATGATATCTTGTGACCTCAATATGTTATCATAGTCATAATATAAATCACAATATGAAGCGCACCAAAAGCATGATTCACATATTAAAAAGATTTTCTGAATCTTCTTTTCTGTAACTTTGTGGACTTTGTTGTTGTTCTGCGCTACATTAGCCGTCACTACTGCCTTGTTGTAGGATTTTTTTTGAGCTTCTTTCGTGACTATGGACGACATCAATGTTATTATGTAGTCAGCAGAATATAACCGCATTCAAATATGTAATATTAGCCAAAAATATGTAATTTACACGGTTATTATTAGACTCATATGCCGTTCGACCAGTTATCATGGATATTTAATGCACAAAGTGTGTATTATCGAGTCAAGTTGTCCCAATCATTGAGGTAAAACGACTGTTATTGTAGTTTATGACTTTAAGATGATAGAAATAAGTATTGCATACTGAATATTATCCTCGTATGGTACGCAAATAATCACAAGTCTACTCTTTGTATCGTAGCAGTCTAAATGATAAGACAAAAACTGCAAATATTACACCTGCACTAACTAGAAAAGTTATTCCCCCGAATATGTTATACAATACCCCACCCGTAGTCAACCCAATGATACTTGCCACCCCTGTTACACTACCTGCGACTCCCTGCACTGCCCCTTGATAGACAGGCCCTGCGCGCCTCGAGAGGATCGACATTATGGATGGCCAC
>JAATVS010000587.1 GCA_014523695.1 Nitrososphaerales archaeon TH5895 | reverse complement strand
TGAACCGGAAGAGAAGATAATTAGTACACTAGAAGTGAGCGGATCAGGAGCCCTCACAAAGATATACGACAGAATGACAAGCTCTCTAGAATTTATTGTACGGCTAAAGAAGGGTAAACGTGTCATAGAGAAGAAATTCACTAATAAGGAAAAAATGCTTTCGATGATTAGGAGCACAAAGAAGGAGGAGAGAGCGTCAGCTTACAAGTCACTACTAAAGGAATACAAAAGGAATAGTGGCATTCTAGGCGAGATTTATTTCAATAAGGTGATACAGTGGCACGATGAATTCATAAAATTGCGTGGATTTAAGTCACCAATCTCAGTACGGAATACGTATAACAATCTAGATGATTCAACTGTAGAATCTCTTCTCCAGGCTTGTCGTTCTAATGTGAAGGTGTTCCAGAGATATTTTAAAGAAAAGGCTGCTATGATAGGCATACGAAAGCTCCACAGGTACCATTTGTACGCGCCACTAACCCTGAGTGAGAGGTATCGGGAAAGATTTAGCTACCAGAACGCGGTTAGCACTGTCATTGACACATTTTCTGATTTTGATCCGAGATTTGGTAAATTTGCAGCAAAAGTATTCAACGAAAAACATGTGGATTCCGAAATAAGAAAGGCAAAACAAGGTGGTGCATTCTGTTACACGGTTACACCAAGACTCACGCCATATGTACTGCTTAATTTTGATGGGAGAGTTAGAGATGTTAGCACGATGGCTCATGAATTAGGCCATGCGATACATAGTATGGCAGCTTCAGATAAGCCAATATCTGTCGCTCATGCTCCATTACCATTGGCCGAAACAGCGTCAGTCTTTGCGGAAATTCTTCTCAATGACAGGCTCAGCAGCAAATTATCACGTGAGCAGAAAGCTATCCTGCTAGCTTCACAGATCGATGATATGTATGCTACTATTATGAGACAAGCATACTTTACTCTTTTTGAGATTGAAGCTCATAAGTCTATAACAGAAAAGAATGCTAATATAAGTGAAGTATCAGACCTTTACTTACGAAATCTTGAAGATCAGTTCGGTGACTCGGTAACTATTTCAGATGATTTTCGATGGGAGTGGCTATACATTCCACACTTATATCATAGTCCTTTCTATTGCTACGCCTATTCATTCGGAAATTTGCTTGTTCTATCCCTCTACCAGCAATTCAGAAAAGAGGGAAAGTTGTCATTTACTCCCAAATACTACAAGTTACTTTCATCTGGAGGAACTTACAAGCCAGAGGAAATTTTGTCTGATATAGGAATCGACATCTCTTCCAGAGACTTTTGGCAGCAAGGATTTGATCTAGTTGAAAAAAATGTGCAGCAACTACGGGATTTATGACACACAAATAAATGGTTGCTTACTTTCCTCTTCCCAAGCAGTCTTTCCAGAAATAGAGTCTGGACCTAAGTCCAGAACTCTTATAAGACATTTATGGTATTAGCTAATTTTCTCCTATCTAATAACCTCAAGAACTTCCGGTGGTAAGATTCCCGAGATTACGAGCACCCAAGTCAACTTCGAGCTCCAAAAGTCATGACCATTTTTGTGGTTATAGTGCGTTATGTTTGATTTACCCACCGCTTAAATAAAACTGTCAGAAGAAAAAATATAACCCGAATGATTATGTTAAAAATAGGGGACACAATAAAGTGCCAAACTACCAATACCTCTCAAATGAGAAGCGACTGACGAGAATTCAAGATTCGTACAAGATGGGATATCTAGCAGAAGATGTCAAGGTGCAGTACAAGAGTGCTTTGGATGTGTCACTGGACGATATTGTTATCGATGCGAAGGAGGGTGACATTAGTTCGATGCCTAGGTGGATGGCACAGACCTTCTCCGAGTCCGGAATAGTCACAATCCACAACAAGGACAACGCTGCTTACGTCTCAAGAACACTTAACTTGGAAAGAATCGCAAGGGCTCACGATCTTTCCGGCATAAATGCCGACTTTTACATTCGTGTCAACGACTATCTTTCTTCTTTAGACGAAAAAGATCGGGAAAGAATAATCATATCACTCAATTCATTTGTAGTCTCGAGAATCGAAAAAATTGTAAAGCTGGCTGCAACATCTACATTAACGGCCGCAATAAGAGAAAAATTATCGGTAGAAGAACGTGAATTGTACGATTTAATACATGAGTCGACTTTTGCATTCAAAAGAAGGGTTTTAAGGAAATTTGACTGAACAACAGACTTCTGCATCTTTAGCCAATGAACTCGAAAAATTTTTGCGAGGTTTTAAAGATGACCTAGGCAATTACAAATACTTTGAAAGAATAAATCACATGATGGCCCTCGGCTCCGCATCTGTTGTAATCGACTATATTGATCTTGATACTTTTTTTCCTGACCTTGCAAAGGAAATAACCCATCGTCCTGATGACATGCTTGAAGCATTCAACTCTGCAGTATTGACAATATTGAGCGAAATTCATCCTGATTATGCTGAAGAAATAATCGACAGAATTAAGGTTAGGATTGGCAATTATTCGGTTCAGAGAACCTTACGCGACATTAATGCTGAGGTGATCGATAAGCTAATAGGTGTTTGGGGTATGGTTGTAAGATCTTCAGAAGTCAAGCCATTAGCCAAGAAGATCGGGTATCGATGTATGGATTGTCATACGATTAATGAAGCGCAGCTCAAAGGTCTGTTATTGAAGAAACCTACAAAATGCGTTAATTGTGCAGAGAAGGAGCTTGAGATGGACCCAGAAAATAGCATCTTTACCGACTTTCAATTGGT
>JAATVS010000586.1 GCA_014523695.1 Nitrososphaerales archaeon TH5895 | reverse complement strand
TTTTTAGTTATACAAACATCATTTGGTTCAATGAGATATCATGACGACTAAATTAATCGAACTAGAGTTGATCAAACTAGAAATCGTCATTACCGGCGTTACCTATCATGGAGATGTAATCAGTGTGAATAGCACTTTTATTGTGGTAGTGCAACTCATCCCACACAAAGTAATAATCTTAGACGCATTAGCAGAAAACGCCACGTCAGTGCTATTCTCTACCTTAAACATTTAAAAATAAATGGGATGGGAATCACCACCATTCGCAGTTATGGTTGTCTCCTATACGAGCCAGAACCCGTGCCACCCATCAATGAAATTCATTCCAATTTCCACAGGAACTTCTCTGCTAACAGAAATTCCTGAACTAACGGAGTATTAGGTTCTGGTTATGTCTGCTTCATTGTACTTTTGGTACAGCAATGGGAGTAGCGCATAACGCACATATAAAATATTACCTTTCCACGCAACTCAATCATGGCCTTTGGCCCAAATCTCATGTTCTAAGTAATAGGACTAATTGGTTTAACAACTGAATGAAGGGTAGACGGCCAAAAAGAGTTTGGTGGAAGTATGATGTTTGAAGTAGTTTCAAATAGAGATCTTGCCTGAGGCGTATCCATCGCATCACCTAGATATGAGAGGCCTAACAAATGTTTCATTTATCTATCTGGATGCGGCTGATTTCTTTCCACCTAGTCAACAGCAAGACGCCCGTGACGTATCAAAGATACATTGCTAAATCAAATCCCTGGATCGTTATGGTATTATCGCCTAATGCTCCCGAAGGTTTATTCGAGCGCATAGACTATCTTGGAGAGATTATCTTGGGTTTACGCCTTAACCGCTCATATTGGAGCCAAAAGAGATCTACAATCTTAGGGGCATCTTCTTTACTACGAATAATATAGCTTACCCACATAGACTCTGGGTAGATGATATGCGGTAATGCCTTTCCAGAAGCTATGAGATCCTTTCGGATCTCGATAGGAAATGGTAGATCAGCGAGCTTTTCGCCATGGATGTGGCCCATATCTCTTTTATTGACGCGAAACTCAATGCCACCAAAATGATATGGGTTAGATGTGACGCCTGGCCAAGAGAGAATCTCTTTTTTTATGTTTTCTGTTATTGTTGTATCCATCTCCCCTTCTTCCTCTGGTAAATGGTTTTGGCATTTAGGTGGCCTAGTCTTAAACAACACCACGGCCAAAGATAAAGATACAATAGACAATATGGCAGCAATAAGAAATATGAGGGCATACGCTTCAGATGATGGAAAGGACTGCGTTATTCCTCCTATATTGACTGTATACTGATATTGCTGCATTAACATTCCGGCTACAGCTGGGGCTATAGAACTTCCTAGAATCCTTAGAAAAGTTGTCATACCTAGTGACATCCCACTATTTTGTCTTGGAACAGATAATATGATCACATTCTGAGCACCTACGCTAGACAGTGATAGGCCTATGGCAAGAATAGCAAGGTTCAGCGATCGCTAGCAGCAGATTTTCGGCTTTTTGTTATTGTTGTCTTTCCTTTTATAAATTCAGAATTGCTTCTCCCTTCTTCTGGTTCTGTTTCTTGCTGGCGTTGTTGCTGCTGTACTTTTTGTTCTTTTTGTAATAGTATTCTTGTTTGTTCTACTTCTTCCTTATCTGCTGGAATAAAACGCCGGATTAGAAACAGAAGTACGATAGCAATTGGTATTATTGTAAAAAATGTGGCATGCCAACTATAGTTTTGGATTATGGTCCCACCAATCGATAGTCCTATCACTGCACCACCCCCGTACATAGAAGTGATTATTCCTTGACCTATAGCAATTTTTTCTCTAGGAAATTGGGCTCTTACAATACTGAATGCAATTGGAAACATTGACAATCCAACTCCTTGAAACCCTCTTGCAATTAGCATAAAGTCAATGTTTGTTGAAAATCCTGCAATGGAAACTCCAGTAGTATAGAATATCATTATTATAAGTAAAATCTTCTTTTTGCCATAAATATCCGATAACTTACCTGCGATCGGAGTCATAACAGCACCCGTAATTAGATATGTGGTAAGTATCCAGGATGATGTGCTATATGAGATATTAAAATCAATGATAAGGTCAGGGATAGCTGGTACTAGCATAGTTTCAGCATACATAACCATTGTTGCCACGGAACTCAGAATTATGACTACTTTCCATGCAGAAACAGGAATCTTTTTTCCTGAAGGTGGCGTATGTGACTGCAATATCATTATTATCACTATCTCCCTTGCTTTTCTATTTTTATATCGCGGATACCTTATCCTATACCTGCGAATCACTTCCGATCACAACAATCAGCTTCAATTGAATTAACAACTTGAGCAAAGGCTCCTGCAAACATTATTGGGTTTATGTAAGCAAATCCTCCACTATCAATGAGCAATAAATCTTTTGCCAACTTTGAGACATCAACGAAATAGCCAAGAGATTGTCCCTGATCAGAGCAAATCCTATGACATACACAAGTCCAGTAACGTTAGGATTGTTATAGGCGACATTCGTGATCACCGCTCCACCATTTGATATGATTCACAAATCTCCGAGCCCGTCCCAATCTTTTCCCTTTAGCAGCAACAGGATAATAAAGATAAAGATAAAGAAATTGATGACTTTATCTTTGAATGGGACAACTGATCCTTATTGAATTCTTCTTGTTTCGAACATGAGAAACCGACTGATAAAAATGCGTTTTATTTTATCTCCATCAATTGCTAATTATACCACGCAGGTTGACGAATGGTAAGAGCATGGGTTGAATAATCGCATTTATTGTGTGTCATTATTAGATCGGTAAGTTTCTACTTACTAGATACAGTAATGCATACCTACTAAGTTAATTATCACTACTATAGTTAAATAATCGGCTTACCTGTTATATATTATGCAAGTAGGAATTGATAGCTTCGCAGCGTGGGATAACGCTGGCCTCCCTGTCAGTCCATCGGAGCGTTTGCGAAAATTAGTCGAACAAATTGAATACGCTGATCAAATCGGGTTAGACGTGTTTGGGGTCGGCGAACATCACCGTAGGGAATTCCTAGATTCCGCACCTACTGTAATCCTAGCTGCGGCAGCCGCACGAACTAAACATATACGTCTTACTAGTGCTGTAACGGTATTAAGTGCTGCCGACCCAGTAAGGGTGTTTCAAGAATTCGCAACTTTGGATCTTCTATCGCAAGGCCGGGCTGAAATGGTTGTTGGCCGCGGCTCTTCCATTGAGGCATTTCCTCTATTCGGATTTAGGTTGGAAGACTATGATTCGCTTTTTGCAGAGAAGCTCGATTTGCTGCTGAAGATTCGTGACAACGAGCATGTACATTGGTCTGGCAAATATCGTCCTAGACTCAGTGGGCAAGGAGTTTATCCAAGACCCTGGCAAAATCCTTTGCCTATATGGATAGGCGTAGGTGGAACTCCAGAATCATTTGTCCGTGCTGGTTCGCTTGGACTCCCATTGATGGTTGCAATAATAGGTGGTGAAACACACAGGTTCCGACCACTCATTGATCTCTACAGAGAGGCGGGAAGGCAAGCCGGCTATTCGGCTGATCAATTGAAAGTAGGTGTACATTCGGTGGGCTATGTTGCGGAGAGTACGCAGGAGGCAATCGATGACTTTTTTCCAGGCTATGCAGTAACTATGACCGAGATTGGGAAGGAACGTGGATGGCCAAAGATGACACGTGCGAGTTTTGATGCCCAGCGTGGTCAGCAAGGTGCACTTCTCATAGGAAATCCAGATGAAGTAGTTGAGAAGATCATTAGGCACAGCCAATCTCTAGGAG
>JAATVS010000585.1 GCA_014523695.1 Nitrososphaerales archaeon TH5895 | reverse complement strand
GTAGCCCTAAATGTTACTGATAATGTAAACGGTTCATGTCTACGTTTCTGAAAAGATTATTGGGGGATATACTTGAAGAATCTGAGGTTTCCAAGCTTACTTCCTCTTTTGATGTTATCGGCAGTATTGTCATCTTGAAAATACCCGAGACTTTAGTTGATAGAAGGCAGGTGATAGCTAACGCCATTATGGACAATATCAAATCAGCCAGATCGGTCTATATGCAAACTTCTCCGGTAACCGGAGATCACAGAACGAGGAAACTGGAGCTAATTGCAGGTGATGATAGTCCGATAACTTTCTACAAGGAATATGGCTGCCGATTTAAGATCGATGTCGAACAAACTTATTTCTCTCCTAGGCTTTCTACCGAAAGGTTCAGGATCGCAAGCCTCACTTCTGAAGATGAAGTTGTCACTAACATGTTCGCCGGTGTAGGAACATTTTCAATAATCATCTGCAAATACCGAAATGTCAAAAAGGTTTATAACGTGGATATTAACCGAACTGCTCACGAACTGTCAATATACAATTCTAGATTGAATAAAATGGAAGAAAAAATTGAGAGTTTTTGTGGAGATGCAAAAGAGGTCATAAAATCTCACATTATTGGAAAGTCCAATAGAGTTTTGATGCCGCTTCCTGAAAAGGCAAAATACTTTGTAAGTGATGCGGTAGCCTGTTTGAAAGAAGAGCAGGGCATGATTCATTATTTCCAACATGTAAGAGCAGACTCAAAAAAATTAGCCGTAGAGAGCGGTATGTCCGAGACCGAGGACGCCTTTCGCGAATACTCCCACGATATACAGTTCTTACATGTAGTAAGGGAGGTAGGGCCACGCTTTTATCAATTGGTTTCAGACGTCCTAATCAAAAAGGGAACTAGATAGTTTTTGAGTAGTTTTTGAGCAGCCTTACCTATCTTTTTTCTCTCCTTCCGTACCTTCCAGTGAGACCGCAGTTGCCATAGTGTATCCCATCCAAGCTATGACACCGACTATTGCTGCAACAAAAAATAGAAGTGTGAGCTTGAGCACCAAAATATCATAACTTGACAAAAGCAAAAGATATGCATATAAAATAAATCCTATCAAGGAGATCACTAAAATAAGTACCCCTAATCGATGTGAACTCGACAACTTTTTCATACCTATGACGTCGCTCACTC
The DNA here is from genome assembly GCA_014523695.1 of Nitrososphaerales archaeon TH5895. Taxonomy (GTDB): domain Archaea; phylum Thermoproteota; class Nitrososphaeria; order Nitrososphaerales; family Nitrososphaeraceae; genus TH5896. The sequence continues at coordinate 1,593 of JAATVS010000585.1, read as the reverse complement.
AGGGCTTAATTTACTTTTCATTGGGTTCAGTCCAATTCTAATGCCATCAGAAAGGCATCCTCCCCGTCACGATAATAAGATCTTAGTCTGGATTTTTTAAAGAATCCTAGTTTTTCATACATGCTAACTGCACTCCCATTGCTAACTCGAACCTCAAGATATATTTCGTCGCCTCTCCGGCTGATCACTCCGTTGATTCCCTCTAGCATTAATGCCTTTCCGACACCCTTTCCTCTATTCTCTTCAAGTACCCCAACAGAAACCACGTGCCCTTTCTTTACAAAACCTAGCTTCTTAAAGTTTGAAAAACCGAACTCGATCTTACACATAATATATCCAACTACACGTCCATTCAACTCTGCAACAACGAATGATTCGGGCAATTCCTTCAGAATGGATTCAAAGAAATAATCCGAATAATGTTCCGGCAAGGTCGCCAGGTTTACCCCAATAACATCCTTGAGATCCTCGCTTTGACAGCGACGTATTATGTAGTCGCCTACTTGCCGCAGGGCTGATTGCAATTCGTTAATTTAATCGCGGCACAAATTATTTAACCTTATCAACCAGCTAAATGATTGGTTCAAATCTGATGAGGTAATCTCGAAATCAGTAAATGATGGAATTCGCTGCTCTTGACAGCAAATATGCGGCTTAGTCGTAGAAGAGGTCAGGTTGTGGCGAATGCAAAAAAAAATCCATCATGCGTTCTGTAAGCAGTTCTATTATTATTATTATTATTATTATTATTATTATTATTGCCTCTTCAGGTGGATTTTACAATTGAAACTTCTCTTCCAAGATGCATAACGTTACTCATGATAATCGATACGATCAGACCGAAGAGAAGGCCACCAACAGCGTCGGTAACATAATGTTGAATTAATAAAATTCTAGTTAATGCGACAATAAAGGGGAAGCCCCAGATCAGCCAGCCAGATATCCTCGATCTCTTGTTCAGGGCATAACCAACTATGAAGGCGAACGCCGCTGATATCGCAACGTGATTTGAAGGATAGGAATAATCTCTTGACAGTGTAGAAAGAGTATCCCCTTCTATCACAAATCCTTTGGAAACATTCGATAACATGATTGGAGATGGATAATCAGGGTTGTCTCTTGCAACAATCGGCTTGATGTAGGTCAAAAGTATAACAGTCAAGAGAATTGTGATTAGTAAAATGAGTCCTTGTCTTCTGGTCCTTCTAACAATGCTGAGCACTACGGAAATAATGACTAGGGTCACTACATCTCCAAGGGACGTGACTCCTATGATCAAGATGGATACCATATCCGACCCTGGTGGAATATTTGACGCATAGAGGCTAATTGCAGAATCTACACCACTAGTCGCCTCTGTTGCAACTAATGCAGTCACTAAGAAGAAAAGCGCGATTATGATAATGAATTGAGGAGATCTAAGTTTAGGAACCCACGTGGGCCAAAGCTGTGCTAATTGCAAAATATGACATTAATGATGATGTAAGGCCAGTCTATTTTTTTCTTTCGAAGGATAAAATCCAGTTTATCCTTCAATCTTGAATTAATTCATTTATTGGTCATATCTGCTCACTTCTATGAATTCTACGAAGG
>JAATVS010000584.1 GCA_014523695.1 Nitrososphaerales archaeon TH5895 | reverse complement strand
GGTTTATTCACAGTTAATATTCTCTCTATCAACAAGGGTCATGATGAAAATTCGGAAGAAAAGAAAGGGCCCAGTCATAGGAACCATTCACATCAACCACAACATTTAGGGATGGATGAAGTTGAATATAACGAAATCTACTTATCAAAAGAAACAGAGAACAGTATAGAGAGCTTGACAATGCTTATCCAGTCGACAATTAACGCAGCCCAACCGGATCTGTTGATAGTTGGAGCTAGCATTGCGAGATATAGTTTTCTGAACGACCCCCATTTGCTACATCTATTGGAATATCTAGAATGTCCAATAATAGTTGCAAAGAGTTACAGTATTCCGGTTATAGGCAGAGTGAAATTATTACTTAACAGGGTGACCAGACGCTAGCCATTTAGATCAAATCATCTGGTAACCAATTTGTTCAGCCCTCAGTAGTTTCATTCATTCAACATTTTCCTAACATTGGATTAAGTTACCAATCAGAAGGAGCTATTTATGATGCGCTTGTATTGCCAATATTTTATTCAACCTACGAAATCTGTGGCAAGACTATTTAGTGCAAACATGTTACTTGATCGTTTTATAGATTTATGTAGTGATCCTAAATCGGAAGGATTATGAAAACCTTTCATGACAATCACTTCAAAGCTAGGTAATAAATTCAACACTATTTTGACCACGTAAACCTACTCAATCAAATCCCGTAGAGTATTGATACTTTCTCATTGATTTGGCTAGGCTATAATGCCATGAATATTCTGGTTTTGTCAATCTTCCACAAAAACTGTGGAGAATCATATTACTTTTTATCTGTAGGAAACACTGCCGCATAAAAAATCGAGCACGTTTGTAAGGCTTAGGAAGGCCGTAAGTCGTCCTCTAGTTCGCCGAATAACTGCATCTGTCAACTTAGTTTACAACTGATATCGATCCATTCAAATGCTGCATTCTGGTCCTTTGCTTTAACGAATACCGTTATATCGGTTGGTAGAAGAAAAAGTTTGTTCCAGAACAGGGTTGTGAACTTAGTTCACAACATTGTCGCAGAACTATAGAAGAATGTTATATAAATAATGTCTGCGTAGTAGTAATGGTTCTTACCTATGAGATGGATTTGCATTTACTGTAACAGTATAATGAATTATACTAACTTTGCAGAGTTCATAAAGCAAAGCGACAATGACAAAAACAGCAATCAAGAAGCAAGAGTAGAGTACCACGCTTGGCGTCTATTGGCAGACTAGGCTAACTAACTAATGCCAGAACTGCTGTGGCGACATTCCAACATTCACATTTTCTTAATACAGGATAAGTGAAAAAATAGCCTTAGTTAAATCCTATTTATCTTCTTCAAAATATATCTTGCAACCCAATAAAGCAAAAAGAGGCCCTCTCCCTTCTTCTAGTGCTACTGTGCTTATGAAGCAGACCAATCTAACTGATCTGTAGGTTGATGAAACGGTGTAAGAATCCTAATCATAAAGCGCACATAGCGATTTTCATCAAGAAATATCCTTCTGGAAAGGGCCGAGTACCGCAGACAATCATATTAGTCGACCCAAAGGATTGGGCTGTTGCTTTAGAGAATCCTACTTTGAATACAACGGAATGTTGTCAGGTCTGCAGCATTGCCGAGGGCATAGCACTAGCGGAAAAGGGGATAGGAACCACTGGTCTAGGACAAATATGCTCTTGTCAGTGGAAATATAGAGTTTAGTTAGTAGAGTACTCACTGTGGATTGTAACAGAAGAGTGATTACAGTCAATCGGTGATTACAAGTTTACATAAACCAATAATATATTCAGCATTAACTTCTTAATCTAGTGAACTTAGAATCTATCGAAAAATTGAATGGGAATGGTTTCCAATAGGAAGTTAGATTGTGTTAAATGCGGATTTGAGATAGATGCTAATACCACACGCTATTGCCCTAGTTGCGGATCGCCAATAGAAGGTGCTAAGCAGGATGGGAACAAGAAGAGAGGGATTAAAGAATGGTTATCTCATCCTCTGGTGCTTCTAGTCGTAGGCGCAGCAATTACCAGTTTCCTTTTACCACAATTAACGGCTTCATGGCAGGTCAACGAAAAAGAACTTGATCTTAAATACGGGCTAGCCGTTAAAGGAGCCTCTGAATCTACAGGAAATCCACATACATGTGAGCAACAAACAGGTGACCCACACGATGACGAAGATAATCCAGATTCAGGAAACCCACACAATACTGGCGATGAAGATGATTAAAGGGTAAAAGCCTCCAAACTTTTTTTAGTCACTAAGTTAAGTTAGAATTTATATTTTAAATTCATTAACACTGACCCCTTCTTAACCAAAGTTAGTTAGGCCTCTGTCGTTAGTCATTTGTCTAATGACCATTCCCCTGCTCCTTGAGATTCTTAAGATGTTCACGCAACTTTGCTACTTCGGGGTTGGAGTC
>JAATVS010000583.1 GCA_014523695.1 Nitrososphaerales archaeon TH5895 | reverse complement strand
ATACTGAGATGGACAGTACGGCTTGATCATTTTTGCAAAAGATCTCATCCAGGATACTCTATCCACTGCATTTGGATTAGCAACTATTCCGCCTTTAGCACCGCCAAAAGGTAGTCCAGCTGCAGCACACTTCCAGGTCATTGTTCTTGCCAATTTAAACACTTCTAGAGGGCTTACACTTTCTGCAAATCTTATTCCTCCTTTGCCTGGGCCAGTGGATGTATTGTCAATTACCAGGATGCCCTTCATACCAGTATCAGGATCGTAAACCTGCAGTACTTTTTCAGGTCCCCACTCATCCATCTCTTCCCATGTAGAAGAAGAAGATGAGGATAATGATCTTTCGCCCTGAGTAGCAGATGATGAGTTAGATTTCAAGTTTTTCAGTTGATCTTACTTGCTAAGCCTCTCGTTAATTATTCTTGTGGAATCAATGTTTTTTTTTTGCTTTGGTCATGTCCAAAGTCTATCGCAATTAATTCTTTACCATCTCAGCCACTAGATCAGTTAAGCGGTCTGTGTCAAACGGTTTTTGTATGTATCTTGATAGGTAATGTATATCTCTTATGAGTACATCATCTACATTATAAGCTGATTTGAGAATAATTTTGGTTTCGTTGCATTCTTTTATCTTATGACCAACAGAGTCTCCCAACATGCCCCCCAATTTATAATCCAACAGTGTCAGAGATATTTTGTTACCTCGGATGGTTTCTTTTATGTACTTATCAATACATTCTTCGCCAGAATCTACCATTATCAAATTATATCTGGACTCAAGGACTAGCCCAAACAAAAAAAGCATATCGAGGTTATCGTCACATATCATCATTGTTTTCTTTTTTCTTTCCAAGTTACTATAATCATATTCTAATTTCTGAATATTATCCATCTCACTTATTTTCTTCGCTCTTCACAAGTTTTTCTGTGTTCCAGACTTCATATGTAAACACACAGTTATATATGGTCTTATATATGATCGCATATAGTCTCAATATTATAGTCGTTAATGCGAATAAGTATTACATGTAAGTTGCCGTGTGCCGTTCATTTCACTCATGTAGAAATTCTACAATAAACCTTTGATGACCCATTTACTTCGGTCAGCGATACTAAACATGAAACGGATAAGTCTAAATTTGATATCATCATAACACGTCTCACCAGATCAGTAACATATCAAGCTCAATAAGTTCCACATATAAGTTCAGATATCTATAATTATGATATGGCTAACTTGCCAAAAAAAAGAAGAATTACAAGAAACAGTCGAAAATATGAGAAGGTGATATGATAAGACTGAAAAAGATGCGATAACGCCTCAGCAAAAACTTTGAACATACTCTGACATGTAAACGACCATCCCGTATTGATTATAGTTCGACAGTATTCCTTCCTTTTATATACATGTATGCAGAAGATTTTACTGATAAATGGCTATACTTAGAATTTACAAGCAAAAATCAGTAGACATCGACCTTTCCAAACTGGTGGAGGCAATTAGTGAAACAGGTCTGGAAGAGAGTTTACAAAAATTCTTTGATAACCCCCTAGAAAAGGAGACCAAGAGTATAGTGGCAGGGCCTAGTTTTCTGCAATTCCTACGTAATCTATTTCGAGTTCAGATTGCTGGCGGAGACATTATACAGTTTGAACATAAGAGTCAGAGTAAATACTATATGCTTTCCGCAACTGGAACATGGGACGAAATAATAAAACTTGGCTAGTAACTGGGGTCTAAGAAGTACAAATACACTGGAACAACTATCCCACGTAAGTTATTTTGCTGTTTTAGTTGCTGTCCTTTTCGAATCTTGATTCAATAGGCTTTAAAACGTACAGATTCATGGATAAAAAGCCTTGGAACTATCGGAGTTAACGAACCCTCATCATAATCAGCGTTAGCTATACAGATACGTCTACCTTTCTCTATCATAAATGATAATTTATCGAAAAGGAGCTAAAACCAATTTATACGTTGATTGGAGATCGGCAAGCAAAAAGAATGCAAAAGCTGAGAAACATAACAGAAATAGACCAATGGCGGATACTATTCGTCAAAAAGTGTTCCAAGAAAAAGAGCATTTGATTTCCATATCTTAGGTAATGGATGCTTTTTCGAAAGTGATTCTAAATAACCTTCTCCATTATTTGGTAGCGATAACGATACCTGTATCTCTTCGCAAGCTATCTATATGCTGAGATTTGTGCAATTCCCTTTCCAGATTGTCCAGCCGATCCATTGACTCTTTGTTTATCTGTAGATAGTGGAAGAATGACTCTTGACGAATTCTTAAGAATAGTGCTAATACCTGGCTCTTATTTGCACCGTGCTTTATGTCGTACTTGATATTTTTGATGATGTTTGGTTGCTTTCCATACTTTTTGTTCATTCGTTTCTGCCAATTGGACGCGTCTGCTGGAAGTCCTGTTACATATCTTATAATCAATTTTTCCATATGCTCTTCATGCCATTTTGTTAACGGGAAACTATTTTGTGTCAAAAACCTTAACTCTCTTTAGATACGCCATAAGCGTATATAACCTTATAAAAATTCAATTCTCATCTGACCCATTGAAAGGAGAATAGAAAATAGACCAGTATGTTCTTCTCGAGTATAAGGCTATAATCATGTACAGGTTGTTAGTTTTTCGTAACGGGGCTTAAGTTAGATGAAATCCAAGACCGACATAAAGATCACGTGTGGATTTTCTATTCTACAGAACCTGTCGATCACTTAATACTGGTTAATATGATATCTGCCGTCTTTATCTCAACATTATTATTGATTCTTGTATTTATTACAATTTAGGTACACGGTGATAGTATATTGTGGTATTAGCACCTATATGTCTGCCGCGGTTATCAGTATGAAAGCAACGTAATAATAAAAAAAGACAGATTATCAGTTAAATCGATGCGTTTAACTCACGTCGCTGGTTGCACGTATTACAGATTGGTTTGGGTTCAATAGCAGTTATCTAATCCATAGCAATTCTGGCCAATTCCACTCTAACAGTAATCTTGATAGTACTAACAGCTTCAATTCCATTATTAATTGAAGGTATTGAAAGTTATTACGGATT
>JAATVS010000102.1 GCA_014523695.1 Nitrososphaerales archaeon TH5895 | reverse complement strand
TTTCAGTCTGGTTTGTATATAGCATAGTTTCGTTAACTACAGTATCATTCTGTGCTGCCACTGACGACTCACTTAAAAAAGTCCATGAAGCAAGTGCTGCCACGGCGAAGGCCAATACTGCGAATACTGCTACAGCCACCAACCGTAGGGAATAATTCGTATTCGTCCCCATAATTGGTATATTGCATATAGTAGTATATAAAGTAGCTCTAAAGTCATTACCATCACAGTTACCATCAATATTCCAAGACGCTTGTGTCAATATTACATTGATACTCTCATGCATCGAATGGGTCGTCACGAGGGGTCATGAAAAGTAGCTCCCTTATCTTGGACTACTTCCGTCATTCTTCACCGTAGCTCTTAGAGTAGTACTAACGTTTCTACTGTTCCTCCCCCCTTCTACACAATAATAAACGGCTATGAACATATAACTAGCATTCCATTATAAGTAAATCCTACAAACAAACCATTTTGTTAGGTCTCTAGAGGCATAATAAATTTCTGTACATGAATACGGAATAATTTCAGCACTAGGATTAGTAGTAAAAGTACTAGTCATTGGACAGTTTAATACCCTTTTCATCGTAGTCGTCCAATGCGATAAGATATTTTTCCATTGCAATAACTATGAGACCGTTAATTGTTGTCTTTTTCTCGTTTTTAGGGATTTGTACCAATCTTAAATGTGATAAGACCTCGTTCGCTTGAGTGTCTATATAATCGACATTCATGTGCACCAAAAGTTATGCTGGTGGTACTGGGTATGGGTGCTTGTGTCATAAATACCAAAAATGAAAGATGGATCAAAGAAGTCTAAATGACTTTAATATTTTCATTCCTTGTGGAAGATATGTGGTAAAATAACCAGGGTCGCTTTCAAAGTTGAGACTGTAGCCGTCTGTACCTTTCCATAATACTATTTCCATATTCTTTAATTTAGTGAACAGTGTATTACCATAATAGACTACTTGAATTGCTTGCTTACCGTCTATGGTAGTAGTATTTGACGCTACTCTAATATCTGTATCATTTCCCAATCCTTCATCAATTTTTGCTTTCGCGTCAGTGAAAGTCATATTCGCATATGCCACGGGAGAGGCTGCAATTGTCACATGTACGTCTTGCGGACCTTCGATAACAACGACTTCATTAGGATTTAAGTCAACTTCTCTTGGTTCCCAACCGGTGGAAGGATAGTCGATACTAAAGCCATAGTCTTTGTTAGTGTATGTTTTGAATTGGTCTTGACTAGCAACTAATTGATAATTATAGAATGATGCTGTAGTTCCGAGAATGAGTAATACAGTTACAAATAATATCGCATACAACTAATGTAACCCAGGCTAATCTTTCATATAATGATTCTAGAACAACCTTCCAACTAATCATTTCCGGAATACATGCATGCATGTTGTCGTTGTTTGCGTTTCAATTTTAATTTATTATATAATATGCACTAAAATTCACCGGCCGAATGTAAAGACAGTAGGGCTAAACGAAAACCGTCGAAGAGATCATTAAAGGCTGACTTACCTGGAGTCTTGTCAAGTGAGTACAAGTCATCTTTAACTTCAGCCGATTTAAGAGTAGTAATTAACTTATAGAATCTTGGGTCTATTCTAACCCTTCTATGGGCAATAACCTTCACCGTATGTTTTGCCATCTCTCGATGGTATAAATTAAAGTTCACTGGGACAATTAACGGCTCTTTACACGCAGTTTTTTGCCAAGAGTGTACTAATTCAGGGTCTAAATTCTCGTAGTTGACAAATTCAGAATAATTATATTTTAATTCTTTTATGAAGGCATTAGCACTCCCATCTATGTACACCTTACATGGACTGTATTTCTGAATTAGTTGGCGAATTAGTTGGAGAGCGTCAGTGTAAAGTGGTTTGTCGAATAAGTCAGTATGTACCACATTTAGTGCATCGTTAATCCAGGCTAGAACTACAATACCAAATTGTGAACTACTAAATCCTGGGTCTATGCCTATGTAAACTGGTCCTAAATTGGTAAAGTTATCCGGAATATCATATTCCACTGTACAGGCATCTATATCCCTCCAGTGAATTAGATTTCCCAGACCACCCAAGAACTTTAAATTATATTCACGTTCAAATGAGGGGCTAGCCCTCGCTTGTGCTATCTCTTCTTCAGTGTAGATCTTGCCCATTCCCCAAGTATAATCTAGGTAGATACGATGATACAGACAAGTCTTCTCATCTTCTCTTTGTATCTTTTCAAATAGACCTTCTGGAGCATTAGGTGTACTAACCATAACTATCCACGGGTTTGATTTGGCAATGTATCGCTCACTTACATCTCTAGCATCTTGTTGTTGGCCTGGAGGGAAGAAATCTGCTTCATCTAAATAGATAAAACTCACATTCTTCAATCCACGCATTGCATTCAAATGGTGACTTGGATAGGCCTCAATATGTACTCCATTAAGTTCGATTACTGTTTCTTTCGAATCAAATTTTATCAAATTATCATTATGAGATAAAAATAGGCCTTTCATCCTGTCGATGAGTGTGATTGCTAGTTCAATACGGGGTCCAGTAACTATACACATCTGAGACTCTCGAAGTGAATCATCTCTAATGCATAACCATGCTATATATCGAAGATAGCGGGAAGAGATCCCCTCCACTACGAGGCAAAGAGATCTTGACCACAATAATCCTGTCTTCTGGTTTTGATTTACTAACGAAAGTAGCACTTCTACGTCCCATTAAGTGTTCCCTCTCTAGGTTTCAATAGTCAATAATATTTCTGGAGATTCTACTAGTGGAACGGGGATACTAAATCCAAATAGTTGACCTGGTTCAAACTTTATAGATGGAATTTTTATATCTATGAGATTGCACTCCTTTATTACTCTGATAAAAGAGGGATTAGCGATTTTTGATATACTATAAAATTTAAATAAGTTGTATAATGTATCTGAAAAGACTCAAAAGGGAATGTCGAGTAAAAGAGATACAATTTCGGCTGCCTATACGGCTACCTTTATAGCGAATAATGACAAATTTCCATCACTTTCCCATCGTGAACATTGTGCAGTAAGCAGTAATCAGATTGAAAAGATAGGGCTAACTCTAGGTCAGCAAATTCGCATACTAAGGACTACAACAGATGGAACAAAACTTGCACTTTACACGATAAAAGATGTACATGATGACGGGGAGTACTCGGAAGACACTGTACTTGTGGGCTATAAAGATCAAAATGATCTTTGGGAGCGCTTGCGGCTGCCTATGGGGGAGCACTGTTTCGAGGGCAAAATTGATGTTCAGGCCACAGCCGAGGGTTTTGATGATGATAAAGCAAGAGAAAATAGTGAATTTATTGAACATCTTACTGACGACGGCCAAAATACCGGACTAATCGTCATTGCTCCACATGGAGGCAATATCGAACGACATACAGACGACCAAGCGCAATATGTTTATGATGAGCTTCTTCTTCTGTCGCCCTATCGTGTTTCTACATGGATCTGTAAAGGTTTTAATAAAGAAGAAGACGGTGGCGCCTTTAACCGTTGGCACATTACTTCAATTGATATCAGCGAGAATTCGTTCCCGAAGCTTAAGACAGTTTACCGGCGCGGCTTTGAGTATGCCGTTGCCTTCCATGGATTTAGTGATGAAGAACATCCAATGTCCATTTGCATTGGAGGAATAACAAATGACAAGAAATTGAAGGAGGATATAAAAATGGAAATCGAGAGTAAAAACGCTGGGATAAAAGTATACATGGATAAAGAGTGCCCAAGAAATATTAATGGTGATAATGTGAAAAATATTGTAAACCGCCTAAGCACGAATGCTCTGCAGATTGAACAAACCAAGGAGGTTCGGGATAAAAGTAAGTCGCGACTTATAGTCGCTGATGCAGTTGTCAAAGTAATCGGTCCCAAAATAACGGTTTGACCATATATCAGTGTTAGAGGAGCCGAATAATCCTGTATTAGATCAAATACTTCTTTAAAGTAGGTCAAACCCACTTACATCGCTTGTTTTTAGAGTTCATCTAATAGACCTTCCGGGTCATGACCCACCAAACTTTCACATTTACAATCCATGCTTCGACATTTAGAGTTAGGTTGTTAGAAATAGCGACAAAAAGGTGTGGTGGTAGTAGATCAACTCCTACTATGCATAAAAATAATTGAAAAGCGAGGTTGCACCGAATGAAATAGTTACATTGCCACACATACTTTTCTAGATAATACTTATTTTAGTAATGAGAAAATGCGATCCCCTATTTACGCATCGGTTAGCATATAATGGTGGTATTAGGAATCCATTCGTCTCCAAGCTGAATAATGGTCTCGTTGCGCACATGAGGCTGGTCGCTACGCGGTAAATTTCTCGCTGGAGACGACCAGCTGGGTAAAGCCATCGGTGGCGAGGACCCGAAGTCTCACCTCGCGACCAGCTTCAAACTGGCCTTTCTGGATTCGGATCGAAGGTTCAGTCAAGCCCACGCCGAGCGTGTACCAGGTCTGGCCGCCGTCGGTGCTAGCCTGGATGGTATATGTGTGCTTTGCGTCGACAGTCGGTCCTGGCTGCCAACTCAGGTCCACTGCGGCCTTCTCGACTTTGACTCGGCTCGATACGCTGCCTGAGGGAGCTTGCGCCGCCGCACGGAAGGTGTCGGCAATCCCTCCGGCGATAGCAAGCTGAACCACTCTGGCAGCAGGGTCAACGGCTAGCGCTGCATCGATCAAGCCCTCTTTGTCGTCCTCTGG
>JAATVS010000582.1 GCA_014523695.1 Nitrososphaerales archaeon TH5895 | reverse complement strand
GCTTCTTTGTAAGTATGTTTCTTCTAAATGTTGCTTTAGTCTTCGATTTAGTTCTTGTAGTGATGTCTGATCTATTCTTGATATTATTCTATCTATTGATGCATTTTCAACAGATAGTATTTCGTTAAGATCTTCAACTAGGTTTGATTTCGATTGAACATTGTTTTTATTATTATCGTAATTCTTACTATGGGACATGAGTATTACTTAAGTATGTTCGCTTATATCCCACATAAGATTATTTCTCTCTATGATAGATAATATTTTAAATGGTTCATTGTAATACCTGCTGCAAAAGGTTATGAAGACGCAACGATAGCAGATATTTCAAAGGCTGCTGATGTTAGCAGAGGAATATTGCATTATTACTTTTCAGATAAGGAAGACTTAGCAAGGCGTTGGCAGAATTCTAGTAGTGTCATGCAATCCATTTCTGGCCAGTCTCAAAGACTGTGTGTATGCAGATAATATCAAAGCTCAAGGAAGGCGTTACTGTGCTAAAGGTTACACGGAACGGATCTGACAGAAATACGACATATGACATAGAAGGTAACAATAGGAGTCTGGAACCTACAACCATGACTGGAGAACATCCAGCTGCAGGACTTATATCCATAGCTGCATTTTCCTATTATAGAGAACGAGAATATCAATCCAATGCTGTCGGTTCATTTAGCTTTAAATTATTCATCTTTATAATATTATTCCTGTTATCTATTGGATAATCATAAAAAGGTGTGTGTGCCAGAGGTCCCACACACACAGTGTAAGATGAAACCATTTCAGCACCTTATAGTAGATGACACGATTCTACGATTCTCCTGGAAGATGCTCACTTGTAGTAGTACATATGTCTCCAGGGTTTATATCCCGTAGCTACGATTTTCAGGTATAGAGAATGAAAGAGGTCAAATTATTCACTTCTTGATTCCTTGTTTTACCGTACTCACATCTTAAGAGATAGTGTTGATAACAAAATTGTGCGCGTGCCAGGGATCCCACGCACCTTATTCTGTACAATCGACCGATGGGATTAATTTCCCCCGGAAGAACTTGTCCCTGACGTGTCTCCGTTTCTTGTCTATTTTGTTTTCCTCGTAAGCTGAAAGGTCCCATCTACCGTCACTATGCATGCCTACAATGCAAGTGGGTTTGTGACAGTAGGAGTACTGGGCTATTAGTCAACTTGCGAGGATGATTGGCTGCTATGCGGGTATGGCAGCATGACTTCTATTGCTACAGTCTGTTATAGGAGTTTCTTTATTTCTCAAACCTTAGATTGAAATTGCCTACTGATTCTCGAGCCTATCCAATCTTGTACCATCGCCAAATTAGGGGTATCGGATAGTGCACCTCTAGAAATGGAACAATTGGAAGTTACTTCTACATTATTCCCAATTTTGACTTCTCCTATATGAGGAAATCTTTCGAGTTCAAAATTGTACTCATCACATTCGTAACCATTCAAAAAAGTTAGCACCAATTTTACCACCTTTTTTCTACAACTCGAAAATCGACTAACATGTTCAAAGCCCACTATTACCTTACTATTAATACACTCGTCAAGTGGTAATGTCAAAATCCCACACAATCTAGACATGGTTAACGCAATAGGGTGGGCCCGCGTTGGCCCACCAATTATATATCTTCCATTACTTGTCCATTTAAATTCATTCAAAAGTAGACATAGAGAAATTTAGAATCTATCTCTCCATGTTTACATCTTACTCTTGTAGCAACGAAGAATATTGGCGGATCCCCAACAATACCACTACTATCATTTCAATTATGGCCACTATTTAACCTGTTTATGGGGCTTGTAATTGTTAATTAGTTTTAATGGAATTAGTTCATTACATACATACCAATACCTAAAAATCATTAGTTGATATATTTCGAAAGTGTTTTCCTATTTCTATCGAATGAGTCAACCTAGAAGGCGCATGTTTGGAATGTCATTTCACGACCGCCAAGGCCATAACTCTGAATGTTGAGAGACAGGTTTACCGTGAAAATCAGGATTTATGTCGGCGAGAACGATGCACACCAAGTGAACTTATTCATAACTTTTTCATATCTAAATTAGAAAGTAATAATAATACTACGACGAACAATTAATTCCTTAATAAGATCCTTCGTCTAATTATAGTCCTGGTCTGAATCGGTTAATTCTGGGCCGTTCAGACAAGCGACGCAATCAATGGACCCGGACAGTGTGGTGCTGTATTTCATACGGCCCGCCGTTTTGGAGTTATAGGCGGCGGGTCGCTTTACTAATTATTAGTTCCTTAGTAGGAAACTTAATTTTATATTAAGATGTAAGAAGTGATCTAGTTGGCGACTTTCCAACATCAGAATCGACAGAAAGAATATATTCGAGATTAGTAGATTCGAAAATTCCAAAATATGATTGGTTTGGTCTACAAACTACTACTAATTGTAGCCTACTTCGAAGCCTCAATAGACATTATAAGAGCGTATAAATGATCGGAACAAATGGTTCACATCAAAGATATTCCGACTCTAGAACAAGAAGAAACAGTTGAGAAGATAAAGACTGAATGGCTCACAAACTTTAACCGTCTTCCAAATGAAACCCAAGATTATCGGGAAATTAAGAAATAACAAATGGTATCAAATGGAAAAGATTGACTTTAAGACTCTTCTAGCAATATTTCTTATCATCATTATATTTTTTGGACTTCAACAAGTCTTTGGGGGAAATATTTTTGACTTCTTTTCACATAGAGAAAGCGACGAAGAGATAAAACAAGAGATATACAAGATTGTAGAGTTCCAGGTTTATAACTTCAAGTCCAATGACGTATTTGGTATCTATGACGATTTGGATGTCATAGGGTTAACTAATAGCCTATTCGAACAAGAAAAAATTAAAGGTATTGAATATTCTGAGCCTACAATCAAAATGATGGTTAACAATGAGTCAATTGATTTACTACTCGATAAAAAAGAAGAACTCGCAGGGAGAGGAAATCTTGGATAACAATTAGTGTAAAGCTGTAATTTAGCTTTTACTAAAACAACGGAAGGGTACTTAGGCAAATCTGGGACCAGGAACCAAGTTTTTCAGTACCATCTATCTATCCATCTATCTATCCATCTATCCATCTATCCATCCATCCATCCAGCATATCAAAATTCAGGAGTATCTGGCCACTCCTAACTCCTGATTCATTACAAGAATGTCAGTCAGTCAGATGTAAGAAAGAGGCTGAACAGCTGCCGAAGAAGAGATCTAGATAATAAACTCTTGAGAGGGTTGGAAGGAATCTTAAAGGTCTATCTTTTTCTTTATTATCTTTATTATCTTCTAATTCTTATACTAGTAGTAAGCCATCCAACTTTCAGGAAGTACAGATACATTGCCCATAATTTTATTCATACATGACAATAGGTAGTTGCGGTATCGAATTATGCCTTGCCTACAGAAAGCGCAATGGCTTCTAAAGGATCTAAAGAGGATAAGAACGAGATTAATCTCGCAAATATCCAAGAGTTGAAAATACACGAAAGTAGATTCTTATTTCTAGGTAATTCGTAAAGATTAATTTCGATGTGAATACAATCTATTTGTACTCGTATGACTATTATATCCTCGAGTGTATTGGTGATGACGGTATCTGCTATTGTATTCTTGCTCGCATTTTATGTTTTATCCATTGCTTATGACAATATAAACGATGATTATATTTATGGACAAGAGTCTGACACGTTTCCGCACTCTTTTGATTATAACGAATCTCATTCAGAACATCAAAAAAATTCTCATGTTCAATTCGTTGATATGCCATTAAATATTACTATATTGGAGCATAAGAGCAATAGAACTAATAATGATATTATTATTAATAGTAACACAACCGAGCGCTCAAATTTAACTTCAGGTTCTTCTACTATTACTACAAGTTCACAACATGAGGGATTTAGGAAAGGCTTTTGTGGGATTAATTCAACTACAGCTGGATATTCTGACTATGTTTTAGAGTACAGACTTCCTCAGGTATGCGAAATGCCGTTGGGTATTGCAGTAGATATCGAAGATAAGGAGGTCTGGTATGTATCCACAAAAATAGGTATATTGGGAATGTATGATATTGCAAAAAATAAATTTGAACAGTACACGATTCCACAATGGTATGTTCGAGAAAATCCAAAAGGTTTTTCACAAGTATGGGATGTGAAAATAGATAATGTAAATGATGATGATGAGTCAGACAAGATTTGGTTTACTGACACAGCTCAGAATGCTATATGGAGTTTCAAGAAATCTACTGAACAGTTCGAAGTATATAGGATTCCTGCTCAGTCAGAATCATTTGGCACTACCTATCCTATAACTATCAATATCGTTACTAATGGGGGTACAGATAAAGGTGATGATGATGAGAAGGACAAGAATGAGGAAGGAAAGTCAATATACTTTATTGGTACATTTGTTCCGTCCTTATGGTATGCAGAAATCGACGAGTTAAAAAACGGTACCGCTAATGGTATTCATGAAATTAAACTTCCCATTGGATACGGGTTTAAAAATATAGATCCATTCTATGTGACTTCAGGTTCGTTTGAGTTTGATGAGGACAGAAATTCGGCGTGGATTTCCATGTTATCATATTCAAGAAAAGGTCAGATATTAGAATACGATCTAGATAGTAAGACTTTTAATATATTTGGATTGCCAGATGACCTTAGCTCCCCTCTTGGCATTGTAGTAGGTGATAATAATCTTAATGAAAATAACCAAGATGCGGATACAGAGCTTTGGATTACGAATCCTGGGACAAGCATCTTTTATAACTATGGTTTGAGCGAGCAAGAAAAAAAGAAAAATGATAATGAAAATAACCAGGCAAACCAGATGGAAGGTAGCGGCCAAAATGCAAGTTATGATATAAATATTGAAAGATACACGACTTCGATGCCTTCTCCGAGGATTTTCGGTATGCCATTTTATGATAATGGTTATAATAATGGTAATGAGACTAAGGACGATGATCTTCGTAATGGATACTATACATTACCTTCATGGATCAAGAAAGCAAGTGATGGTTCCATATGGTTTAACCAGCAGCAGGGAAATAAAATATCCAAATTCGATCCCTCTAAGCAAGAGCTTATAGAATATTGGATTCCTTCTCAGAATAATGAATGGGGTAATTGTGAAAAAGGTGGAAGAGGCGATGTACAAGATTCAAATGGTAAATACCAAGACAGAATGAAGAATTGTGGTATTGCGAATGTGTTGAATTTTGCACTAATGGAAAGTGACGAAACGGAGAGGGATGAAGAAGAAGACATGAAGGATACCGTAGAGGAAGTATGGTTTACAGAGTGGTCCACAAACAAAATAGGAAGAATAGATGTCACCAAAGATCTCCCATTTGATGTTGAGATTCAAGAATCTGATAGGGATTTAACTGTTAAAAGAGGAGAATCTGAGAAAATAAAGATGGTTGTCTCAATGGATTCGAAGTATGAAAATGATGAAGATGATAAACAAACCTCAATCCCCGGTCTGTCAGAATACGATGACCTCATAACTATGAATGCAGCAGGAACATTTAGTTCTACCGGATACCTTGGAAATTCTAGTGGGTACTTCGATGTCCCTCTAATTTCGTTTGATAACGATGAAAATGATAAGGATGACAATAATCTTGAACAGGAAGTGACATTTGTATTAACGCCATCAGAAAATACGATTCCTCGAGAATACACATTAATGTTAGGAGCTGAGGATGAATCTGTTTCAATATCAAAGGCAGTCAAAATACACGTGATATAAATGGAAGGCCACAACCGTCGGCAGTATTTGTAGCTTTCGACCTGATTTTTTTCCTTTGAAGCTTTAGGTTATACAGTTATTGGGTTTCATGACGATGGTGTAACAAAGAATCCAGATCATCATACAATAACTGATACTCCTGATATTCTGAATTACGAATACTTAACTTCTACAACTAAATTGGACTTGGATACGATTTTGAATCTTGATAAATTTGGTAACATCTAACAATCCTAATTATGCTCCTTCATTCTTAGCAAGGATTCAGTGACTGCTAAAATTTCAATGTCAATCATTATTTTCATTCAATAGATCCTGATATTAACTAAGAACTTGCTTTAGTACAAATCAAGATCTGTTAAAGGCCTTAATAATGTGCAAGTTAATACCTATGCATATTGGATGCGGTTATTTTTCCATATTTATTATTATTATTATTATTATCACTGTCAGTCTGTTGCTTTCCTGTCATAAGAAATAGCTGATTAGATCTAACTTTATGCCTTATTGATTTTGCAGGAACTCCTGCAACTATATCTTCATCATCAATATTATTAATTACAGATGCACCACTACCAATAATTACTTTATTTCCAATCTTAACTTTATGTTTTATAGTTGAATTCAGACCAGTCCAGCACATATCACCAATTCTAGTACTTCCTCCTATAATAGTTCCTGCTGTCAAGGCACAATGTCTTCCTATTTCTACATTATGAGCTATATGCACTAGAGCATCAAGTTTAGTTCCTTCTCCAATTATTGTATCAGAAAGTGAACCCCTTGCTATAGAACAGTTAGAACAGATCTCTACATTATTGCCTAGAACTACTCCTCCAATATGTGGGAATCTTTGCAGCTCTAAAGTATCCTCCAACCTCTCATAAGCAAAGCCATCAGCTCCTACAACTGTTCCAGACTGTATAATGCAATTCTTTCCAATTCTAGTATTCTGTTCTATAATTACACAATCACCTACAACTGTATTTTCCCCTATTATGCATCTATCTCCTATTTTAGTAAAGTTACCAATAGAACAATTCTTTCCTATTCTGGCAGATCTAGATATGGTTGACATCTGAGGAGCTACAATAATCTTATCAGTCTGACGGCTTCTCTTCTTCTTATTTACAGATGGAGAATAATAGATTTCGTTTATAATTTTCATTACTACCATTCTAGGATTCTTTACAAATATCAAAGATTGTTGCTTTCCGGATCTAGGATACACTAGATTCTCCAACGATAGGTGACAAATGATTACTTTAGCATTTGATTTGGAAATAGCCATTATTGCCTTTTCTGCATCATCTAGTGAACAGAATGATAAATCTTCACTTGAAGCATTCTTGATATCTTTTACGCCATAAATGCTTGTTGAATCAAAATCTTCTTTTGAACTATAAATAGAATATTTAATTCCTAGATTTGAAAGGAGAAATTCAATAGCATATGCATGTGTCCTGCTAGGCTTAATTCCAGACAATTGAATTTGGTTAAGGTGATAAGTTATTTAATAATTTAATGAATATAGTGCCAGAATTATCTTATGTTAAGAAATATCATTCTGTGTTCGGAATAACTAGGATGTCGACTCTGAGTTACACTAACCAAGTACGGTTCTATTAGTATCGACATCTACCCAATTTAGCATTCCTGTTAAATTTTAAGATCTATACTTTATCGTCCTTGAATGAGAACATGAATACATATCGGCAAATTACCAGATTGCGATACTAGTAACGTATCAGGTAGGACGACCATGATTTGTACCTACGATCGCCCCA
Organism: Nitrososphaerales archaeon TH5895; assembly: GCA_014523695.1. Lineage (GTDB taxonomy): Archaea > Thermoproteota > Nitrososphaeria > Nitrososphaerales > Nitrososphaeraceae > TH5896. Next base: position 1,442 of record JAATVS010000582.1, on the reverse strand, counting down.
CCTGATTCTAACACATTTGGCAGAGTTCTCTAAGAGAGTGGTATGATGGATATTAAATTCCTTAATATGATTCACATGCCACATCAAATACTTCAATAATTCCTATTATCTTATTAAATTAAACTTCCAAGCAGGAAAAGTGAAATTCAAAATTTGAAGCCACAAAAATTTCGTGTGACGGAGTAACCAGATTTGTGTTACAGATGAACCTTGGATAAAGATGTAAGATTAGTTAATGTACAGCAGATTAAATTTCAAAATCGTTCGTAACGCAGATTCCAGTGCAGAAAGGTCTATCTATATATAATACCTAAACTTGTACTATCTCTGCGTTATCAACTAATACTTCAACCTGCCCATTGTTGATGTGAGGCCTTTGAAGGGGTGTTTATGATCGGAATTTGACCCGACTACCCGCACGGAATCTGGCTTTGAAAAGCTGGTCATTTGCATGACTACATTGAAAAATGATTTATTTGAACAATACTCCTGAATATTATATGAAAATGATATCTAAGTACATTTCTAGTTGTTTTTCACCAAAAAAAGCAACAATAGTTGATATTTTCTAAGAATGGATCAAAAAACTTCCAAAACTTGCTAATCTGAAGCTGCCTTTATTCTTGCCTTTAGTGCATGTTAAAGATAAGTCACTAAATTAACTCCTAAATACTCGTCAGTTACATCTGAAACTAACCAAGAAATGTCTTCTGATAATGGATTAAATAATCCTTCGAACGCATTCTGGCATAACCTTTCATGGTCGTCCCTACCTTTTTCATAGACATCGTACCATTAACAGTGTCTAATTGCTCTGTTAGACATGAACCCAATTCATTATGGGAATGGGGGGCAGCCCGTCCTTTCTACATCAGTTCATTGATTGGCCCGTCCTGCCTCGTTTGCACATTCAAAATTAATATACTGATTACGCAGACCAACTAAATTGTCATGTCTGATTCTCAGTTATCAGTTATTCGGAGATAAATTATGAAGCATCAGGAAAAAATACTGGATGGGCATGAGCCTAAATGTTACCCTTTTTTAAAATGGGCAGGTGGTAAAACTCAGTTGTTACCTAAAATAAGTAAAGCTATACCTCAATCTTATGCTCGATATTTTGAGCCTTTCTTAGGTGGAGGAGCAGTGTTCTTTTATATGATATCAAACAATATTTTGAGATCTGAGGCACATCTTATTGATTCCAATAAGGAGCTAATTAATACATATAATGTGATAAAGTCTAATGTCGAAGAACTTATTATGATCCTTTCTAAATACCAAGAAGAATACAATAAATTACCTGTAAAATCTTACTATGATTTGAGGGATAAATTTGATCGTAACTCAACTAGGATAGAAAAAGCAGCGCGAACTATAGCGCTTAACAAGACTTGTTATAATGGGTTGTATAGAGTTAACAGAAATGGTGAGTTCAATGT
>JAATVS010000581.1 GCA_014523695.1 Nitrososphaerales archaeon TH5895 | reverse complement strand
CTGAATACAACCCTTCGAGACCGTTATTCTTTTCCTTGTACTGGGAATTATAATTTAGGCATTGACTAAAAACGTGTGCCGAACTGATAATATATTTACCACCTATGAAAAAACCTGTGCCAAAAGTGCTTATGACAGCTTTTGTATCCTTGTTGACGAGACCTATCGCAACTGTTGAAGCTTTGACCAGTTTCAACAAATCAGCTTTGACCATCGGCATAATATTGTTAGACAGTTTAATAATCTTATGACATCGAATGGTCGAAAATTCTTTTAGCTTAAAGATAGTTTGTACTCTGTGAATAGTTTCTCATCGGTGGAGGTGAAACAAAAATTTTATTATATCGTTAAGGGCTTGGAGAAATTACCTGATCTCTACCATGATTTAATTGATTGAAGGATGCTCGAACTGATATTCCTTTGTCTATTCTTGTCGAAACCTGATGAGTCCCGTCAGGGTTGAGATTTTCGTTGCTGGTTAAGTTGATAACACTAAATTCTAGTTTAATCTAGAAGTGAATTCATGTTCGTCATAATTGCACATTTACTTTTATAGGATCCTTATGCCAATATAGGTTACATGGGTAACTGCAAACATTGGGGTTGTATTGTTAAGAATAATACCTGTACAGGTTGTGGCGTAGTTATCTGTAAATTGTGTTTGCAAGAGCCGTTAGATTGTAAGTGTGATAATAAGGACTGTTGTTGCAATGACGACGATTCTCCTTGACAATATCGGTAACGGTTCAACTCACGCATGTTACGTTCTACTATTACGACAAAACTTAAGCCACATCTCTTCCAATCGGAGTACAGTTTCAGAATTATGATATACTCCAAACCATATCACGTAATGATTAGTTTGAGATCCGATACTAAGTATTTTCATATACTTCAATGAAATTATGTGTATATGCGTCTTCTTTCGATACAATATTTTTCTATTTCATCAGTCAGGCAAGCAACATCGGCTTGATCGACTCGATAGGATAATAATAATAATAATTGTCAGTAACCAATTCTTTAAGATACCATTTTCTTTCACATTTCTCTTCGGTTAAGGATGCGTCAGTTGTCGAATCTATTAAATCATCAATCTGAATGCCATTCTTCGCTAGATTTCCCTATGGTCGTAATCATCGAGGTATCACCGCAACTAATTTCATGGAATATAAGGCAAGACGATTAAATTGTACAAACCTACTTCAAGATCCTAAGAGTACAAGAGACTCCTTACAACATCAGCTGCGAATCCGTAGAGATTCTGCCTAAGCGTACGATTGTCAGCTTCTTTGCGTAATTCAAGCATTAAGTTATTAAATGTCATTTTCAGCTCTCCGTCGCCACTTGCTAACGCAAAGATTTCCGTCTTGAAGCCTTTGCTTAACCAAGCATCGATCTCGTTTATAATGAATAACATAGTTTTCCATTCCCCGAGGTTGTCAAAGGCCCATTGATCGTTGGCTCGTAGATAAAGATAGCCACTCTTTTTAACCATAAAACCTCTGAAGACACCACCTTGATACCAATTATCTCCCACTCTACAAATCAAGGAATTCTTGCGTAAGTGTGGTACGGGATAACCTTTCGGTGTTTTATTATCCTCGCCATCAGCGTCCCTGATGGCAGGTGTGAAAGGCGCGAACGTTACCTTACCAAAGGCAACAGTTATCACAAAATCATTGATATTAACATGCAGACCAGTTGCGACAAGATCTCCTTTGACGGGAAGAGGATCTTCAATTTTTTGATACGACGTTTTGTCAAGGAATTGGAAAACTTGGTCTAAAAGCAATTTATGGAGTTCAATTCAGTAAGATTTAAGTTTTGTGTCGTATTGCTCTTATCTTAACAGAACACTTCAATTAGCGAATGGACTGTTAATTGTTTGGAAATGTTTCATTGTAAATTTTCTTGGGATATGGGTTTGGTTTCTATTTGACCGCAGATTAAATTTCTTCAACTTTAGCTATATCCGATAGGTGAATATTATTCTTTGTAGCATACCGTACTATCCAGAGGATGACCTTTATTCAGCGGGCTGGAATCACTAATTCTTCAGAGATTTTTTCCTCATTATTAAATAGATTCTTTCATATGTCACATTTTTTGTCTATATTTGAAGAATAAAGACAAAATAATAGAAACCGTCATGAATCACGAATGATATTGAGGTAATCTTATCGAAGAGCTGAACTCAAAACCGCACGCACGAAGTGATTATTATAATATATAGTAATTATAATTATGTTTGAAAGTGATAATGATTTTTCAGATAATGAATGATTCCTGTCTTTTAAAGAGCAAACTGATGTAGTTCTTTGACATGCACATTAGAAGTAGGCTCAAGATAGAATGCAATAGGTTTATAAGCAAATCAGTATACAATACTTATGAGAAATAAGAATGCCGATGCTTATGTTAAAATGCAAAACCTGTGGCGAGGTTTTTCCAGGAATGTATGTTCCCGAAGGAAGTACGGCTGATTTTACGGCGAATGTTACAACTTCTGATACTTCACATACATGTTCTAGAAAACACTCGAATGAATATGTCACCGTAGATTATATGGATTGGTCTTGAGGTAATTTGAATTCCGCCAAAGTTATACTTGTAACATATCCAGATAACTTTAGTCTTCAAGAAGCTCAAAGTTTAGTAGAATCATCCTCGCCTTCGATGGCTGCACATCCTCAAATTGTAAAGGTTTTTACACAAAAGTATCTGAATCACTCTCGTTATGGTCTTGGTTCTGGTAAAGCTGAAGAAATCAAAGAATTTGTGAAACAATCTAATGCAGATCAGATAGTTGTTGATGAGCATTTAACTCCAAAACAGATTCACAACTTGGAGAAGCTAACAAACGCACAGGTAATTGACAGAGAGAGGCTAATACTTAACATATTCCATTCAAGAGCTACCACTATAGAGGCAAAATTGCAGATTGAACTAGCTGAGGTCAAATATGAAATGCCACGTGTAAGAGAAAATGCGAAACTAACATCGGGGAGTACCGAAAGACCTGGAAAAGGAGGTATGGGAGAATACACAGTCGATGTGAAATTCCGAGACCTAAAAAGACGCATGACTTTTATCAAAAAGAAGATTGCTGATGCCCACACAAAACGTGAGCTTTATCGTCAACAAAGATTGAAAACTAAAATGCCGATTGTCTCATTAATTGGTTATACTAGCTCAGGAAAAACCACACTCTTCAACTTGCTCACATCTGAAAACAAGGAAATATCTAGTAGCCTATTTACAACGCTTTCCACAACTACAAGATCATTTAGAATCAATAATAATGAGAAACAGGAGAAGGAATCGTCTTTACTACTTATAGATACAGTAGGTTTTATTAGCAGACTTCCTCATTACATGATAGATGCATTTAAGTCGACTTTGCAAGAATCGCTGGCAGCTGATTTAATCCTACTTTTAATAGACGCCTCTGAAAAGTTTGAAGACATCAAGATAAAATACGAAAGCTGTTGGAATGTTCTGGATGAACTAAAAGTAGACAAATCTAAAGTTTTTGTTATCTTGACAAAATGTGATGGCGTTATAGGCTTATCAGAACGTATTGACAATATAGCAAACGATTTGAGTGTATCTAACCCCATAACAATATCGTCTAAGACTGGGTATGGGATTCACAAGCTAAAGACCATGATTGCACACAATCTGTATTCTCAATCAATTTCTGGAGAGGAATATTCAACAAAAGTGAAAACAGTACCAGAAGAAGGTGCATATATAGTCGCGGCAGCAGACCTTCATACCTAAAGTGATATGTCAAAACAGAATCGAAAAATAGACTCTATGACATTCGAATATACCGTAAGAAAATGCGGTACTTCATCACATATTATTCTTCCAGCTTCAATGGTTGGACAAAGGGTTAGGATTAGTGTTGAAACACTTGACTAGGAGACAGAGAACGGATTATTGACAATATAACTTCGAATTCAGTCTGTTGGTTGAAAGGTGTGAACAATTACAAACGGAACTTTTGATCTTCAGCGACTAAAGCTGGACGATCACATTCTACTTCTATCGTTATGGATAAAGATGATCGGTACCTAGTGAGAGAGCAGGTCATACTACTTTTCATATTCTGCTGGTACGTACTTACCGCTTCTCGAAAAATTTTCTCCTAATGAATAACTCTCCGAACTGTAATCAAATCTAAAAAACTAGAATTATCACAATAATTGTTCACACAGATAATATAATTTAAGATATAAAATTTAAGTTGTTATGACTATTTAGATTTTGCAACAATCTCTAAGACTGGTAGGGCAAAACTAAACGTAGCACCTGTTGAGGATATGTCAGTCGTTTCATTCGCTGCCGCTGCCGCTGCATCATTATTCCTGGCCCATATTCTTCCTCCATGAGCTTCAATTATATTTTTAGATATATAGAGACCTAATCCAGTACCTGAATTAGAACCAGAAACAAACTTTGTGAAAAGATTCTGAGCTACATCGGGAGGAATTCCTTGACCATT
>JAATVS010000101.1 GCA_014523695.1 Nitrososphaerales archaeon TH5895 | reverse complement strand
TCTGTTCCAACAGGTATTACAAAGAATAACTGGAATAGAAATTTCAGTAGAGCTATTATAACAATAATAACGATAATGATAACAATTATGTACACTAGAGTTCCGAGAACCATTTTCATTTAGAGCTATTCAACAAAGTATTTAACCTAATTAGATGTTGTTTTCATTCAACAGTATCAGAAAAGTTGTTATATTTACGAAGAGAAGTATCAACAACCAATACTTCGAGTGGAATTGAATTATAAAACCGTTAAAAGTTATGCAGTATAACATCCCAATAAGTAACAAAAACTATGATGAGTAAAAATGCTATTAATAGATATAAACTACCGGTACCGAAAGTCAAATCTATTTATCCGAACAAGATCAATAACTAGAAGTGTCTGAAGGATCTGAAGTGAGACGGGCAGCGGACAAAATTGCTGAAGCAGTTTTAGGGAGATCAATTATAGACCTTCAGTGTAAATTTATGAAAAATGACATGAGAGAAAAAATAATAGGATCGAAAGTCTTATCAGTAGATACTTATGGCAAAAATATCATACTCCATTTTTCAAGTAACATATACCTACGCAATCATATGATGATGTGGGGAAAATGGCGAATTTATACAAGAACCGAGTACGATAGTGGAAAAGCGAAGCCACCTGTACGTGTAAAGTGGAAAAAGAAATTAAGTAAGAATAAACTTGGTATTGTTATCGGTAATAGAGGCGAAAATAATACTAACCACTTAGATATGAATCTAATAAGCAATGTTCAGAATGATCCCAGAACTAGACTCGTCCTAATCACAGAGACTCATGTTGCAGTTCAATTCAATGGCCCCATACTTCAATTCTCAGAAGATGACCCTTTGCTGCATGAATCTATCTCCAGATTGGGTCCGGATGCTCTAAAACCAGATCTTAATATTAAAGATGCAAAAAATAGATTGAATGAAAAAATAAAAATGAAATTAGTTGATCTCTTATTAGATCAGAGTTTTGTAGCTGGTGTAGGTAACAAATACAAATCAGAGATACTGTTCCTACTCAAGGTCTGGCCTTTTAGACTAGCAAAGGATCTTTCTTCATCTGAACAAGAGAAACTATTACATAAAATTCAAGAAGTATTAAAAGCAGGCTATCTGAATTCTGGACGTACAAGGCAACAACGACAAGGCGAACCCGGCAAATGGAATTTCAGACATTGGGTTTTTAGAAGAGCTGGAAGGCCATGTTGGGTATGTGAAACGCCCATAACCATGGATAGACTGTCAAGCTCTCGCATTACGTTTTGGTGTCCATGTTGCCAGCAGCAAGAGGGGAATGGGATTCCAAAAATAAAGAGCAGCTAGCTGCCTTCATTGATTATTTAGAAGTTGTTATGAGTACGGCTCGGTCTGTCGCTCATTCCTTTATCGCTTCAAACGTCGTCAGCGTTTTATGAATCGACTCTGCTATCAGCCTATGTGCTTCTGCTCCTCCTAAGTCTTTGTTTTTGACGCCCTTCTCTGCCTTTTCCATGTGTATAACAAACTCTTGAGATAACTGATTCATCATGCTGGCCTTATCACGTCTGTTGTTGTCGTCATCGAGAGTTTCTGTTAAACTATGGAGTCGATTGATTCTATCATCTAATGATGATCTTGACATATCATCCTCGATAATACTTCCATGTATTTAGCAGTTGAAACTGGATATCTTTTTACTGAAGTTGGTTCATATGACATTATTTTTCCCTGAAATTGATCTCAAAGCTGAGCAAGAAACTATCAAGAACTACAGGGAGCGAATTAGACAGGCTGAAAGATCAGGTGAATTTGCTCTCTTTGAAGCGCTAAGAGACATTATCAGGCAAGAGCAGGTCACGAAATAGATCTGAAAGATGCCCGGTTTAGGATGATAATTAGCTAACAATAATCGATCAATTTAAATCGAGATAACGGATACAAACAAATACAGGTTGGAACAACAAAAATGCCGCTTCAGGTAGCCGATGTTCTTGAATTTGAAAGCACTCCAAGCAAGAGTATAAGAGCTAAAATTGAAATCTTCGATAGCCTCCCCGTAGGATGATTTTATACCCACGCTGGCAGACAGCTGCCTGTAATAGTTTTATCTAATATTGCGCATTAGATAATGTCGAGAGAGGTTCTGACATGTTCATCAAGACAGGTTGATGGGTAGGCTTTTCCCATCGACTACTGTCTTTTGGCCGTAGCCATATCAAGCCCATCAAAAGATTGTCGAATTAGTTTTTGATCGAGTTGCATTGACATGGTTTGTTTCACAAATTTGCCTGTTAGTCAACCCCAACTCTATAGAGGCTTCTCTTGAAACTTTTTCCAGCACCTCTGTCAATTGGATCTACATATGGACTTAATATGCATCTTGTAATGAGCGCCTATTAGTAGTACAAGACATTCGTGATGAAAGAAGTGAAAGACAGAAGTGAATTGATTCAGTTACGACTATGTCTTACAACCTATGCCATCTCCATCACGATCAAATCCAGGGGATCTGGCATTACAACTTCAAAGTTCATGCCTGGGACATCGACACAATCCAAGTCAGGTGGAAAACAACGGAAATCAATACCAGTATGATCAATTGCTAAAGTAACTCTTCCTTTTAGTTTTATTTTTTAACCGTTTTATAATATGTTATACAAGTAATACCAGATTATGGAATCACTGAGAATAGCTATCGTAACAGCACTTTCTATTGGTCTAATTT
>JAATVS010000580.1 GCA_014523695.1 Nitrososphaerales archaeon TH5895 | reverse complement strand
TACTGCGTTTTCGTCGCCCTGAATCTGAGATGCAATGTTTTGACATCCAACGTTCAATGGTAGTTCACCATTTCCACAAGCGTTTGCTTGTGATATTGCTTGGTTCTTTTCATATGCAAATGCGCTATCAGCTGTTATTACTGTCGTTCCCAATATTGTTGCTGCTATTGCCGCAAATATTGTGATATATTTGGGATTCATTTGGCAGCTTAGCGAATGTTGTGTATATCTACATTAAGCAAAATCGGGGCTCTCATTTATATTTAGATATGTTTTCTAATAGATAGTAATATTCATGACAGTAACAGAGCTGTCTTACTAATAGTATCGGCTACTAGGTCAATTAGGTTAGCTAAATGAATTGACTTTTCAATGTATTTGGAAATGAAATTATTTTCTTCTAATCCTCTTACTAGTGTGTCATCCAGATCATAAGCGGAGATGAGAATTATTTTTTGTTCCATTGATCTCTTTTATCTTACGGGCAACGGTATCGCCATGCGTACTGCCTAACTTGTAATCTAATAACAAGAGATGTATTTTGTTACCCTGGCTTTTTTTCATCTATGTATTTATCAATACAATCCTCGCCAGAACTAACCAGAATTACATTGTATTTTATCTGCAGGGCCAGTCCAAATAATTCGGGCAAATCTCACTCGTCATCGAAATACTATCTATAGATCCATCTTATCATAAATAATAGCTAAATAATATGATGTTTGAGTGCACAATATTTCTGATAATAATGTCTTGGTCGTCCACTGCTCACAACAGCATGATCACATGTGATTCGGCCTCTACATGAGACGCAAAGTCCATTCTGTTTCATTTCTATCATTCTGAGTACGCGAGTTATTTTTTCATTGGGATTAATGATTAGTGGGAGAACCAGATTATTATCATCTATTAAAGAGCATACAAATGAGATTTGTTATACACTAACTTAGAGTAAAAACACAATAAAATTTGAGTTCATAAAGATAATCAAAACTTCTAGCCGATACGTCGTAGAAATTATTATATATAACAAAATTAATGTCAATTCGATGAAAGGTCAAATATTTGTAGCTATAGGCCTCGCAATCGTTGCGTCGGTACTGGTGACAGGACTTGCATCCTCTATTTACGCCCAGTCAAATATGACTGGAGGAAATATGACTGGAGGAAATATGACTGGAGGAAATATGACTGGAGGAAATATGACTGGAGGAAATATGACTGGAGGAATGAGCACAGATGGTGGTGACAACGGAGACGGTGGAGATGGAGATGGTGACAACGGAGACGGTGGAGACGGCAGTGACGAACAAGATGATGACGAGGGATCCAACTAGTACAGTCAATATCAGTCAATATCAGTTAGGAATGTAGTATAAAGCTGAATAAAATACAATCAAACTTTATTTTATTTTTCGGGTCTTTCACTATCGCCTCTTCAATAACTTAATCATTTTTTATAATATGTTGTGCAAAAATGGACAGGCAGATGTCCTAGCACCAGCAGACGGCTGCCACCAGCAAACATCGTCTAGACATACAATAGGTAGGGCAGCCAGGTTCATATCTTCATTCTCCTGGTTGCTCCACCTATTACATTTACACACTATGTTATGTTATAATAATAACTCAATCTTCGAGATCGTTTAGCTGGTATTTTTGCCCACATTATTGACGTACTATCATATTGAGCAAATTTTCACAATATACTAATTCTGTGTTAGTAAGAGTTAAAAATCATGCACCAGATTTTGCCAAACAATTGCTGCGTTAGGCATATTAATGCATTACAGGACGGTCAGGGGGTTTTCTGGCTAGATTTTACCCCTCGCCCTGTATGGCTTAGCATATAGCAAGACATTCCTCTTCTGACCATTCTCTTTTGAATGGCATTATCTTTCTTGTACGTTGGGGGGGAGAGGGGCCTAATTAATGCCATCATAGCAGTAGGCGGTAGGCCAATAAATGAAGCCTACAGATAATGATCTGACCTACTATCTACATCGAGTAATTTGGCTCGCGCATAAAATACAGTCGAATTCTTTAACCTTTTCTAACATAGAATGAGAATATTATGACAATGCAAATAGTAGGTAGGTAGTGGTTACGTATTTAAATCGGTATAACGTAGTGAGTAAAGTCAGTTTTCCAAAACTGAATAATTTCACTCAGGGGTTGGTTGTTGATACCCTCCGACCCCTGTTTTATAAAGCTAAAACAGACATACGATGCGAACAAGATGGTAGCAAGCCGGGAATGAATAGAACGAATTACCCCGATCTACTACCGTATTGCTCAAATATCATTATGAAAAATATTTATAGCACAGAATTTATAATAATATAATCATTTCCTCAAGAATTCATAGCTTCTCTCTGATTTGGCTCAGAAAAGTTGATATGAC
>JAATVS010000100.1 GCA_014523695.1 Nitrososphaerales archaeon TH5895 | reverse complement strand
TTTATCTTGTTTTGAGAATATTAAGACCAATATTTGATCTAACCTCTGCTACATCTGAAGTAAGTAGAGGGAATCTAGATGTATCAGTTAAGAGCAGAGGGAATGATGAGCTTTCAACTCTAACTAACTCATTTAATTCTATGGTAAACTCTCTAAAAAGCTATATCACGAAACAGAATGAATTAGCAAAACAATTAGAAGATGCAAATGAGCAATTAAAATATAAAGACAAGTTAAAAGATGAATTCATAAATGTGGCAGCACATGAGCTTCGATCACCAATGCAGCCCATACTTGGGCTTACAGAATATCTACACTTGTCAAAGGTAGGACCTAATGAGGGCAGTGGTAGCAACTCTCCAATGACCGTACGGCAGGAAGAATTGGTACTGGATATTATTCTTAGAAATTCTAAAAGATTAATGCAACTTACTGAAGATATATTAGATGTCACGAAAATTGAGAGCGGATCATTTCGTTTAAAAAAAGAAAAATTTGACTTCAACAAAATGATCTTGGAACTCTTGAATGAGTATCGTCAAACAATTAATGATAATAACGACAACGTATCTCTATACTATGAGGGTAACAGAAGTGATCCAATAATTATAGAAGGGGACAGAAATAGGCTTTGCCAAGTAGTTAATAACCTGCTAAATAATGCATTCAAGTTTACAACCAAGGGAAGCATAAGAGTTATTATTGATCGATATGTTAACAGCAACAAGATTATTGTTAAAATAAAGGATACAGGAATTGGAATACATTCAGATATATTGCCAAAGCTTTTTACAAAATTCGCAACAAAATCTGATACAGGAGGGACGGGATTGGGTCTATTTATCTCAAAAAGTATAATTGAAAAACATGGCGGCAGGATATGGGCTGAAAACAATAATTTCAACGGAGAAACGGGAGCTACTTTCGCATTTAGTTTGCCAATCAACATGGACTGGAAATAACCTAGTTGGATTTTATTAAATAGTATTCGATATACATTTTTAAAAAAGACAAAAAGTTAATTCTTATTAGATGTAAAAATGAATGACAAGCTAAAACAAAACCTTTGGACATCCATATATTTTAAAATATTCATTTTGTTACTAACTATAGGCTATATCACAACAATAGCCTTGAGTTCAAACTATGAAATAAAAGGTATAAAAGCGGGAAATACAATAGAAGATATAAACTTTGATGCTCCGCTCAACAATACTTTCTTTCTTGATGTTCCATTTCTAATTGACCATTCGACTACGACAGGAGTAAAGCCATTAGGAATTAGAACTACTGATATCGCCACGGAAGATTTTGAAGTTATCTTTTCAGGCTTTGGGACAATAAATTATGGTAACAAAACTCTTAGACATACTAGTAGTTCTTCAGGAATCTATGTCACAAATCCTGATGGAAGTGTTTACCAAAAAGGAATAATGGAATTAAAAGCAGAAGAAGGGAATGATACTGCAAAAGCCGAATATGAATCCATTGGGTATCAAGCAGGTGAAGATACAGTATTAGACAGTGGCATTATATTCTTCAATTCAACTAGTCCTGACGGGGAACTTTCATTTCTAAATAATACGATGGCTATCTATAAGGATGTGATAGAAGGAGGTCAAAATATTACTACAATTGCATGGGAGTGGAAGTGAAATCAATAGATTGCCGCTTGCAATTTCAATAAATTAAACATCATTCAAATCAAATAAGACATTCATCTTAATTTGAAACGAAAGTTTTGTATTTACTCTAACTCTGTTCTAATTCTTTTTATCAATTCTTCGGCAGTGATTGGCTTCTTGATGAAGCAGCCAATACTCTTGAGTGGATGCACTTCTCTTGCTGCATCCACATTAATTTCACCTGAAGTCATAAAGCAAACCCTGACATTGAGATCCCTCCTTAGTAAATTCTGGGCTATTTGAAAACCGTCCAGTAAAGGCATGTTAACGTCAATTAGCAATAGATCATAAAAATTAGGTTCGAATTCCACTAAAGCAGCAACTGGATTATCAAGCTGAATATTATTAAGCTCAGCTTGCTGGTCCTACATCTGAACTGATAAAAAGAGATGGAGTATATACAGTATTTGTGAAGTGAATAATACACCAGTGCGGATGAATGGACTCCTTTTTCCCAGGGTTTATACAGCCAACAACGGGTCGCTTATTTTTTAGCATTTACAATATAGATATAGCAAGGTTCTTCAAGCTAGCACTTGAAGAGGCAGATTTTGTTGTAGATATGTATAATGATCCCTTGAAGTCCTTATCGGACTATACAGCATGAAAGTATGACTTGATATTGCTCGATATTAGAATGCCGCACATGAACGGGTTTCAATTATACAGTAAGATCAGACAAATTGATCAAGATGCTAAGGTATGTTTTATAACTGCTTTTGAGGAATACTACGACGAATTCAACAGAATATTTCCAGATCTGAAGAAAAGAGAGTGCTTTATTAGAAAACCAATAAGCATGAATGATCTGATTAGAACTGTTAAATCACACTTAAATTACAACTGAATGACCATAGGATATAATAAATCTGATAGCGATTCGAGGTTTAGGAAATTGTCAAAATATCGAAAATACCTATGCTAGATTCATGCTGAATTATATAAGATGTGATTTCGTCCCTAATCTAACCTACGGATCCTATAATCCATAGTAAATATGATTAAGCGGCTATTTTTACTATTTTTATGACTAACTGCGTGAGTAGTAGATATACATAAACATATATTTTAGTATATATAGGACTTATATATACTCATTTGGTGAAGTGCAGCTAGAATCAATTTATATAAAAATGATTTGATATCATATTAAATAATCATAATATATGATTGGGGATTCTGAAATCATTACAAACAATCGTTCCAAACATAAATAAATCATACAATATGCTAGGTGCAATATTTACAATGTAAGAAATATCTTTTTTGGAAAATCTATTCCAGGAGTTCGTCGTGGTCACATTGTATAAATCATCTATTCTTACTGATGATAGATATTCTAATTTGGTATCAGATTCAACAGATCTCATTAAAACTCCAATGGCACATCTTCCATTAAGTCCATCAGAATATCGTTCAGTAATCTGTGAAAACTTTTTCTCGTAATCATGAAGAATCTGAGAGACAGTCAGCTCTTGACTTTGTAGTTGCACCTCCTGCGCCTGACTCATCTCTTTAATCTAATGAATCTAGTATTTAATTCACTACTAAGTAATTCATATTTACTTTTTTTGGTCTTCATTACCAAAATTGTGAACTTCAAAAGAATCTAGAGAGGGGGATATGGCAAGACCAGTGGGAGAGGGGAAAATATGCTATCGTGGATTACAATAATCACACTGAAATAGCTTTCGTATTAGAATTACCCAAAGAGTTAGGTAAAGCACAAAAAGAGTTAGGAATTGAAAAATAACCAAGTTACATTATTACTGTTATTAATCCAAAGACACCAAGAAGAGAAGAATTTTTGCCAACAACAGAGGATGCTCCAAATACCCAGAATCTGTTCTTGATGACTTTAACAATTATGAGAATTTTGTGTCGTTATCAAGAAACTTAAGATTCATAGACTACCAGAATGCACAAATAATTAAGTCAGTTTTTCCAAGAACTGAATAGTTTCACTCTGGGATTGGTTATTAATACCCTCCAACCCCGGTATCATTTTTATAATATACTATACAAAACAGTGAGTTGGCAATCTACTGTTCTCGATGACAGGTACTCAGCGAGCTGAATTTCTGGGTGTACCTCCTATTGATAAGCACGTTAAAGTTGACGGTATGATATTCTTCCGTTTTGAAGACTCTAAGATTATAGAGCGAGCTGAGTTCTCCCAATTCGGCAAGATAGTGCTCTTAGCTTATAGTGCTGTTCTAAGTGCAGTGATTAACTTGTTATGCCAAAAAGATTATGTTTCAGTAACGGTAGGAATTTGCTTCAACTATAGCTTGTGGTATTCCTTTCTTTAGGTCATCAAGACTCATTACCGGGTGCAACTCTACATGAGCATCCATTCCACTAAACAGCGGTTCAGTTATGATGGGTATCTGATCTGCACTCTGTATATCCACAATAAAAGCCACCACCCTATTGCCATCCGATTCAAAGAAATAATTTGCTTCAGCCTTGATTTTATTTATATATTCTTCAATTTTTTTCAAGAAGTTTGGGTCCTGTACCATTTTATTCCCTGCCTCTGTAGGAATTCTTGCACGTATTAAGAATCTCATCTATCAGAAGTAAAATATTAAATCCAATATTAAAACATTTTTTACAAATAGGTAGGCTTGTCCTACTAATAATAGTCGAAGATCCTAAAAAATAGTGTATAGACGATTACATTTTCCTCTATCCCATACTCCTGGACAACCTAACAATAAATGAAGAGAATCGTTTGCGAATAAAGTTAGACGACTTAACTAAAAAGAATGATGAAATCGAAACTATGGAGCTCAAACATAGAGAAGATATTAAATCTATGCGTGAACAGATGAATAAATTATGATGATGGTACAGCGAAATCCAATCCGAGCTGAAAGTCTTTCTAGTTTTGAAATGGGTTCGTCGGATTTCTGTTGCTGCACTACTACATTGTCTGTGACATCACCCAGTCCGAAATCACCGTGCATGCCTTTTCTTATGGCACCGAACAACTCTTCTGCAACATCCTTTGAAACTGCTGGCAGCTTCACTTTTTCGGAATTGAATCTGGGAGTTAGTTCTATTTCGGTCGTAAAAATTCCTTTATGAAGCTCCACGTTTGCCAGATCTT
>JAATVS010000099.1 GCA_014523695.1 Nitrososphaerales archaeon TH5895 | reverse complement strand
TGGGGCTTTCGGAATCGCCTACCTTAAAGTTGAGTATGAGGGAGTACGAGGACATGAGTTTAAAGGTAGGAGACAGGGTAACTCTTGAAATCAAGAAGGTAGATACTGTGGGAATATGACTAAACCTGGCAAATATATAACCCCCTCTACCTCTACCATTATTTTTAGCCTCATCATGACTATCATTAGCCGATTTGAAAACCCACTTTGAAGGTCTACGTCGAAGAATTAGGCAACCTATCTAAGCATATTTTTTTCAATACCCCCTTCGTTTTGACCCAATACTCATGGGGAAAGAGTATTAGCATTACTATGATAAAATAGGTCGCTAGGTATGTTGCTTTTGGGGCCACTCCTTCAATACCCTGGCTAATCTGTTAGCTCCATCCGTACTTTAAATTAAATCGACAGCCAATAATAGAAGTAAGTTGAACACTAGCCTTTTCTCGCGGATGTCTGCAACAGGTTGCGGAATGAGTTTAGATAGATAGGCTAGTCTACTGTGTGGTACTTTGTAGACTGAAACTTAATCTAAGAAAAAAGTGATTGTCTTAACACAATAAATATGTTAGATGTTTTAGAGACTTTAGGGCTATCGCCTTGTGCGACAATCGCTTTTGCTTTTTTAATATTTCCTTACGGGCTTAATTCCGCTTTTGCTCAGGGGCAGCTTAATGATCCAAGCCTCACCATTCAAGTTATGGTTGACGGATTAGCTTCCCCAACCAGTCTTATTTTTCTTGATAGTAACAACATCTTATTGTTGGAGAAGGGAGGGAGCGTCAGATTGATTTCAAACGGAGTATTGCAACCAGAACCAGTGTTACAGATTGAAGATATTGAGAGCAATAATGAGCGCGGCTTATTGGGGATAGCTTACGACGGTGTTAAAGTATACCTTTTTGTCACTGAAAATGGCGCCCAGGTAGAGGGAACTTCTACCGAAAATGAAGTCAGGAATCGAGTATATAGCTATGCTTGGGACGGCTCCTCTCTAACTGACCCGCAGTTACTTTTAGATCTTCCAGCCACACCCGGCACAAATCATCAAGGAGGCAAGCTAAAGGTTGGCCCTGATAAGCAACTATATGTCGTAGTTGGAGAAATGCAAAGAGAAGGGCAGCTTCAAAACTTCCAAAGTGGACAGCCGCCAGATGACAGTGGCGTAATACTTAGAGTAAACCCCATTAATGGATCAGCTTCTGCGAATAATCCATTTGCTGCTAACGGCGACGAAGCTGGAAGATATTATGCCTATGGCATTCGAAACAGCTACGGTTTTGATTTTGACCCAGTAACAGGAAAGCTCTGGGACGCAGAAAATGGCGAAGATGTATTCGATGAAATTAATGTGGTTGAACCTGGATTCAATAGTGGATGGAAATCGGTCATGGGTCCGATGAGCGCCAACGCAGGGGTATCTGAATCTAGTTTGGTTAGTATTCCAGGATCCTATTATGCCGACCCTGTCTTCAGTTGGGCAGAATCGCGAGGGATAACTGACATTGAGTTTCTCAATTCAACGGCATTTGGGCCAAATTACGAAAATGGCGTCTTCGCAGGAGACATAACTTCGGGGACGCTTTACTATTTCCAGCCAAACACTGATAGAACAGGGTTAAGTTTGGAAAAAGACTCATCTTTGAGCGATCTGGTTGCAGATAGTGATGAAGAGCTGTCATCTGTGACGATTGGAACTGGTTTTGCAGGAATTACAGAAATAGAGACTGGGCCTGATGGTAATTTGTACCTTCTGACATTCGATAGGGAAAGTGATGGCCAGGGAAGTCTCCTCAAGATTCTTCCAACCCCTCTATCAGAAAATGATTCCTCATCTCAAAATGGTATTAGCGAACAAGAAAATTGATTAATTGAAGTGAATACCTTCGGGTCGGAAATGAATGGAATTGCTATCGGAGACGGAATTCACAAAGATGAAATAGGACCTCAAGATGGAGATGAACCAAACGAGGAAAATGGAGAAAACAAAATTCCATCCATCCTTACAATATGAAAGCAATTCAGGTACAATAACCAAGACTGAATTCTGGATCGCTGTCCTATTAAACAGAAGAGGTGAGTGGGACTAACTATTTGTACGATTTGCGTCTAGCGAATTCATAGAATAGGTTGTCATGACCGGAATAGGCCATGAAAGCCTTTAAGGGCTCAAACCATATATTGTGTTGATAACCAAGGAATGAACACTTTCGAATGCGTAGTATCCAAACTTGAAGTACG
>JAATVS010000579.1 GCA_014523695.1 Nitrososphaerales archaeon TH5895 | reverse complement strand
TTTGGTATTACGACTCCTAAAGCACCAGAAATTAAGAGATCACAGTCGTTCTCCAAATATCCTGATTGATCAAAAATCTACTAAAAAACGTTCCCATTGTAGGCGGGAGCTAACGAATCTAACTTGACTTGATAAAAGCGTTTCTATAGCACAATGTTCCTCATCTTAGAAGGACAATCACAGATCTGTGGATGGTTATCATAATCACATTATTTTAGGATAGACATCCAATGTTGACAGAACATTACAAATTAATTTCTAGCTTTTGCCGTCAGAGAGGCATGTGTCTGAGCCATGCCATCCGAAATAACAGCACAGGGTCAACGGATGGATAGAGTGATTCTCTATACCCCCACTAGTCATAATGGCTTTCTGAGTGTTGTTTCCGATAGGTTCATGCTTCCATTTGTAATCGGGGAAGGATGCTAATGTTTATGAGCTTGTTTATATGATACAGGTGATGTTTGGATTCGACTCGTCACAAGCAGACCAAAAAGAAGGAAAGCGAAGGGCTCGATTATGACATGTGTGTTTGCGGTCATGTGCGATTCTGGCACTATGGCAAATGTCTAATGGTGACACTGGATTACGAAGATCACATTTCTACTGAGTATGGGTTCTGTGGATGTCCTGATTTTAGGCAAGTCAAGAAGGACATTAATGCAGCCAAGAAAAAGAAATCAAAAAAAGTTCCCATTGATGAAATTACTTAGGCTGGTTGAGCAATTCGCATCAGTGGACCTCTGGGATTCAATAATCTCAAGTTATTAGGCAAGTCGTCAGAGTCTTTCCAAGAGTGTTATCTTTAGCTCTAAGGTAGCCGAAGTGCCCTTAATAGTTGTGCATTGTGACTCGAAAGTGCACTAATTAACTGAGCTATTTATGCTGTTGGAAGTTGTTTCTGACTACGCTTTCGATCTTGGAATTTACTCGGAATCCCGTCTTGAATTCTCAGGCAATTTCATCCATCCGAATTGCGCTATTTAACCTTAATCTAGCTAGGTTTTGCTAGTTGAATCATTCAGTTTGGACTATCAACTCCCCCCCCCGATTTTAAGTCAGGTTCATCGTGAGAATCAATGATATCTACAATGCGATGATTAGTCCGGTTGCTCTCTGTTTATATATTGACATGATTTATTGGACAAGTTGTATTGAATGTTGATAGATTTCCGCTAGCAAATGTTAACTCTATTAGTGAAGCAGAGATCGCACTGGTACTAGTTGCTGACGAGAGTAAATCATTGGCCACTAGAAAAGGGACCGATCAAGGTCCTAAAGCAATGAGGTATGCGTTCGAAAACTCTGAAGTGTTCAAAAGGGAAGGTAAAACTATCCTAATATGCCCAATGCGAAACAGCTACTTTAATAAGAAAATTTTAGATTTAGGGTTCACTAGTAGAAATGATTTATACTCACTAATCTGCGAACTTGTAACGAACAAAATCATTCCGGTAGTTATTGGAGGAGATCATTCCGTTACTTCAATAGCTATAGATGCGATTTCTTCAACATTGGGTAAGATAGGTTTGGTATATTTTGATGCTCATCCTGATTTTGTATCCTCTAAGACAGACTATTATGGATCAGTGATAACTGACTCACTTGACAGACTTGAGGAGGATAATGTTACTTTTGTAGGTACTAGAGCTGCCGAATTAGAAGAGGTCGAGAATATTAACCGAAGTGGCTTTCAGGTTGTAACTCCCCTCGATATATTAGAGGAAGGTATTAACAAAATAATTGGCAAAATTTGCAACAGAAATTCAACCAGAAAATATGTGTCCATTGACCTGGACTGTCTTGATCCTGCATATGCTCCTGGAGTATCGGTCCCTACACCATGCGGACTTACAAGTGTGGAGCTAACCTGTCTAGTCAAGCATGCTGTGAGTACAGGGATAGTAGGTATGGATATAGTCGAACTTTGCCCCAAGTATGATGTGAACGATATTACAGCCTCCCTAGCAGCAAGATTGCTTTCAGAATCTGTGGCCTCTATGAGATCAGGTTTTTTGAGCTGAATTTGGCGCATATCCATTGTAGAAATTAAGAATGAACATAAATCAATTTGCTTCAGTGGCACTTACAAATGGAATTAATGCTAATATTGAAATAATCAGAAGTGAGAGGGCAAAACGCATCTCGCTTAGGGCAAATCGACATGGGATTTGTGCTATTGTTCCAACCTTAACAGCTCACACTGAAATTCTAACGTTTATTGAATCAAGAAAGGGATGGATTTCTAAATCGGTTACTTATTTTGAGAAGATTACAAAAGGGTTAGATTCAAGTCTAATTCAACAAGATAAGGTCCTTTTCATGGGAACTCCATATGAACTTCAAACAGTAAAAGACAGACTCTCTTACGTGATCATATCTGAAAGCCTGGGACGGATTACAGTGCATAGCCCAAATGAGAGGAGTAGAAAAAAGACTATCCTTGACTTCTATCGTCAACACACGTCTCGAATTCTTGATGACCGTATAGGAGTTCTTAGCTCAAAACTAAACTTAGAAAACTTCAATCGCATATCAATAAAGTATCAGAGATCCAGATGGGGAAGTTGTTCCTTAAAAAAGAATTTAAATTTTAACGTGATGCTGTCCGCATTACCTAATGGCGTTATTGACTATGTGATTATCCATGAATTACTGCATCTGTGTGAACTCAACCATTCCGAGAGATTTTGGGAATTGGTCAGCTCACATTGCCCAACATATTTGGAACATCGAAAATGGTTACGGATGTATGGCCCATTTATTAATCTACCCTAAATGTTGGAAAAAAATACTCTCAAGTTGGTTGAAAATTACTTCGCGCTCTTACGATAACTTAATTTGACACAAATAACTATAATAATCAACCAAAAAAGATACTTCTTGTGTTTATTTCTATAGGATAATTCAGCACATGATAAAGGTCTACGAGATTCATCGATATCTAAACGATCAATTCCAATATGTTGTAGCTCGAACCCACAAATATACCGAGGATAAAGTGCATCGAGACGTCAAAAGGATGAATGAAATGTTGAGTGCAGATCTAAGGGAAAGTGGAGTTAGGTACGTTTTCGCAATCGAAGACATGTCAACATCAAGCAAGAAAACCCCTACCAAGTATTTACACCAACAAAATAGGAATCCTTGGGCTAGGTAACATATTTTTCTGCAGTTCAATTCAGCCACGACAAACCGTAGGCATAAGTAAGGTGAGGTATAATGACGACCAGTAATGAATTTGATGCTTTCTGCTAAAGAGTTAGATTCAATGGTACATGATTCGAAACTCTCGAGAGAAACTATCATAGTTGATACGAGACCCATAGGCGAGTATCTTGATGGACATATTCCTGGTGCTATTAACTTGGATTTAATGCAATTTCATTGGATCGATACATCTAGGACCGGAATAAGGCATTTTAATAGACAGATGAATATTTTGTTATCAAACCTTGGTCTGGTGGACAAAAAATTTGCAATATTCTATGACAATATTTCAGGCCCTTCTGCGTCTAGAGGAGTTTGGCTCTCTTACTACCTATCGCAGTTAGATGCTTCTATCCTAGATGGGGGATTTGGGAGATGGAAAGCGGAAGGTCTTGAAATTGAGAAAGAGACTAATGCCTTTTCCCATTCAAAGCTAGCAGCAGCAACTGCAAATTCAGATGTGATAGCCGATTTGAAAATGGTAAAGTCTTCGATGACCGAACAGTCAGGCAAGAAATATGTTTTATTAGATTGTAGATCGGAGGAAGAATTTGATGGAAGGGTAGCACGTGCTCTAAAAAGAGGTCACATACCTCACGCCATTAATATTGACTGGTCCCTTAATATTGACAGAAAGCGTAATGGCAGATTCAAGTCCATGTCCGATTTGGCTAAAATATACTCTTTGATAGCAAAATCCGATGAAATAATCACTTACTGTCAGGGCGGATACAGGGCCGCCAACACATTCATTGTGCTGAAGATGTTGGGATACGAAAAAGTGAGGATGTATCTAGGATCGTGGGGAGAGTGGGGTAACAGGCCTGATCTCACCGTAGAATAAGGCAAATTGCAATATCTGTTTTGTTTGTATTATTAAGCAAAGCTGTCAGGCGGGTGTGGCGAAATTTCACAAGAAAGAGTATTGTCATGAAGTTCTGCTATTAGCATCAGCGTACCCTGGTCGAATATTGGCCAATACATGCCGACGGGAGTCAAAAGTATAAAAATGATTGCCAGCATTCTGATAAATCGATGATGGATAATAAATTGTTTAAGCACTTCTGTGATAAAGTAGTAACCCTTGACAAATCAATTAGATTTATCGGAATTGCTGATGGTCATGGGAGACTGCTAGCAACTGCTGAAAGGAAAGGTCTCGTTCCCTTATTGAATATGCAAGAGACTGAACAATATGCTATAACCGCCGCGACAAGACAATATACTCGGGTTAGATGGCAAGAACTTTTGGGTAAAATATTCTATACCTGTTCGCACTACGACAAATTGTTGAGAGTTACCGTCCCAATCACAGATGAACATAATCATCTTCGATATGTGATCATCTTCACCTTTGATGTCGATACAGAAAACTTCCATGAGACAACAATGAAAAAGATCATCCCTCTAATTCGTAGAAATAAAAAGAAACTCCTCGAGAGTCAAAACTAGTTCTACCCAAACCCAGATGCTACGGCAGTAGAGATGACATAGCGCGGCTGCTCTTGAGATATCCTGTCAGGAGAGGGGATTCTTGTTCATAATTTCATCCAAGCACTGGATGATATCTTCCCTGCTTACAGGAATTGGATTGTTATCCAAATGTCCTCTATCGGGCATAATAACATCTGCAGCATCCTCAAATCCCTGCTTTAGTGTGAGAGGCTCAAAATTTAACTTTTTGCAGATTTTCTTGAATCTTTCGTAATAGATTGACTTGTTGAATCTGTGGGCCACTGTTGTACAGGAAGACAACGAGTATCCGTGTGGAACACCTTCATTTGAGAATACATAAGATAGTGCATGTCCCAAAGTAGTTGACGAATTTCCAAAACCAATCCCGGAGAGCATCGCGCCATATGGTAATAATTGTGGCTTTTCATTGATTATTGCGTCTTCTAACACATCGAACGCCTCCTTACAAAAGAGCTTGGTTAGCGGATTTGACAATTTGCTATCGTATCCTTCTGACGCCTGCGCTGCTGCATCGCATGCAGAGTTCCTCATAATATTGAATGGCGTACCAGGCAAGAAATATGGATCTACTACTGCTGCGTCTGCAAGAAAAGCCTCGTCTTGAAGCAGCTTCTTCTTATGTTCGAAGCTTATAACAGCGTAGGTTGTCATTTCAGCCCCTGTGCCGAATGTTGTTGGTATAAGTATCTTTGGAATACCCGTCAACTTACCCAAATATTTACATACGTCCATAGAACTTCCTCCACCCAG
>JAATVS010000578.1 GCA_014523695.1 Nitrososphaerales archaeon TH5895 | reverse complement strand
TGCTTCAATCATGAAACCATTGGTGCGCTCAGAAGCCACATATTGGGATGACTTTCAAGATTAGTGTTGTTACTGTGAGAAGTATCAAATCTCGCATATATTAGACTACTAATTAGCGCCAGAACATCAAAGACATCCTGAATGCATCTTTGAAACCTCAGAAGGCTAAAGGTTTGCTATTGCCAAAACTGCACGAACTAGCAGCAGCAGCCGAAATAGGAGAAAACAGGCCCATATCTTTTCGGTTTCAATGTGTGGGGGATCATTATTGCTTATGGGATAGGATTTGCGCTGCCAGTTTTTATGATGTTTGTCACTATCCTAGGAAGATATGATTACAATCAAAGTGGAAATGGAACAAAAAATGAAATGAATTGTTGCAAGAGCAAGATTCAACACAAGGATTTGTGTCTAACCGCATCGCCTGAACTGTGGCGATGTCTCAATGCGTTTGGCACCAGTGAATATTATTTCATGTTCCGAATGCTATTCATACTTGTCTCGTGTCTAACTCGCCCTTGATTTGCACTACAAGTTACATCAGTGCCATTACATTCAATATCGATTGACTGAGTTATGTCGGTTGTAATCGTTTTGGTTTCGTCTCCTGAGGCCACTTGGTCGCCATTGGATGGACAATCACAGGTATTTGTGCTCTGTTGTTCTACAGATCCACCTTCATTGGACTGAACGTTTTGTGTGGCACGATATATGTTGGATTTGGAGTTATTTAGGTTAGTGGCAGCAAATACTTGTTGTGTTACAGTCATTAGAAACAGAAGTGTGGCAAGGGTTGCAACTGATAAGATGTACGTTATTGGTTTTCTTTGTTGTTGTTGTTATTCTATTGAAGACTGATTGAACTTCAAGGATCTAGTGACAAGACGCTCTGGTCTGATATACACATTGTCGAATACATTCCTATATTTTACCCTCAGCCCGATCTACTAGAAGTAATATTGGGCCATGCTCCTGCTCATCTATTCTATAAGACGACATATCTTTTGGTTAGTTCCAGAACTGCAAATAAACTCTGAATGCTGAACGTTTACCTAGGTATCATTCAGTGAATGCGTAAAAGCTGGGTTGACTTCTTTGAGTAAGCAAGCATCTCTATGATACTTTGAGTAGTTGATAGGTACAACAAACATGTCTTAGCTTATCATGCTTGGCGTCTGTTGCCAGACTAAGAAACCATCTTAGTGCCAGAACTGCCAGAATGAGTTAGGTGATTAAATAAGATTTGTGACTCTGTATAAGTCTACTACTTCTACTACTACTACTTCTACTACTACTACTACTACTACTTCTCCTCCTTTATTCGTTGGATATCAGTAACATTGGGTGTTACCTCTGCCTCTACTTCCTCACGTCTTTTTACCTCTAACGTTCCTAAGATATCGTGTATTGCCTCTGCGATAAGCCTGTGACCTTCCGCTCCAACAATGTCTCCACCATGGACGTAACCCTCAGCCAAGGCCGCTTGTCTATAGAACTCAAGTGATAACTGGCACATCATCAGTTCCATATCCCAACGGTCAATGCCTCTCAGGAGGTGGGATAAATCTCCAAGTCTCTTT
Organism: Nitrososphaerales archaeon TH5895; assembly: GCA_014523695.1. Lineage (GTDB taxonomy): Archaea > Thermoproteota > Nitrososphaeria > Nitrososphaerales > Nitrososphaeraceae > TH5896. The sequence goes on along the minus strand of JAATVS010000578.1, from coordinate 528 downwards.
TTTCTCTTATCTTCCGGCTGGCTGGACATGCTAGCCATTATTCATAAAGATATTTAGAGATTATTCATTCTGAAGCAACCACTCTGGATACTTTCAACAAGGGGGGAGGCAATGCGTAAAGGCTGGATTGACTTGTAATCCTTTTATTCATTACGAAATATGAACCGATTATGGGTACTGAAGACGGTGGAGGTAATGCAGTAGCAGAAACAGCAGTAGCAGCAGAAGGAGACGAAGAAGTATGTCAACTAGATGGGTGCTCTTTGAGTATAAAATGGCACGCTACAGTAATATCTACAAACGTGCCAATCAGTCTATGCGAAAAGCATGGCACTGAATATAGTCAAAACGGATTGATACGTGAAATGGTAAGCGTATAGCCATAGTCGGCTCGGACTAATGACAGAACTGCAATGACAACCTGAATGCATCGAAGGCGTTATCATATGTTATACGTTATCAGTCTTTCATAGTCTACTTCCTCACCTATGATAGAGTACCACGCTTGGCGTCTATTGGCAGACTAAT
>JAATVS010000015.1 GCA_014523695.1 Nitrososphaerales archaeon TH5895 | reverse complement strand
TTAAGAGCATAGGAGTGTCCGAGATGGAAAAAGAGTATGAGGGCAGAGTATGAGAGCAGAGTATGAGAGCAGAGTATGAGAGCAGAGTATGAGAGCAGAGTATGAGAGCAGAGTATGAGAGCAGAGTAAGGTTTGTGAAAGAACACTTTGAACCTTATAAGGGGACGCACTCGCTCAAGTGAATATTATGCTCACTTGATTTTGCTCACGGAGAAAATTTTTCCAAATGTAGTTAATCTTTCTGAGTCGAAACTACTACTACCACTACTCCGTCTTAACACGAATAGTTTCATAGTTTCCAGATTCTGATATTATCATAGTATTCTCTCCATACTATTGATAAGTGATGACGTCGTTATTGAGTGTCAGAGAAACATGGGTAAATGGAGATGCCTGTGGTGTTCTAAAGTGCTGGAAGGAGAATCTTTTATGGACCTAGTTGAGGCTTCCATGAGGGAGGAAAGAGGACAACACGTACATGGCTGGGAAAATATCACTTTAATAGAGGAGAAGCCAGTTGCTGTATTAGAGAACAAACTCTTGTCAGTCTAGTCTTCCCTTATTTTATTTTGTTTATTGCCTTTGGATTATGATTTCAGCATTGTAATTCTGATAGATGCGTGATCTGCTGTATCTGTTCATAATGAACTTGATTTATGTGATTCGTACACCCAGTACAGATCAAGCGAATACATATAGTGATACATTAGGTAATGCATACGATACAGACCAGCCTGTTCCAAATCAGCTTGATTACGACAAGTGGAGTCGTGGCTTCAAAAGACAGTTGCATTTCTGTGGCGAATCCAGTTCAAAGATACTGATGGTGATAAGCAATAATGCTTGTGATACGCCTGCTGCACCTGCATGCCTTGATACCGATAGTGATAAAGTACCAAACTCAAACGACAACTGTTTTCACCCTAACCCCGATCAAAAAGATACTGACGGTGACTTTATAGGCGATCTCTAATCTTAATCCAAGAAACACGTTAGTACTAGCTCTTGCTCCTACTCCTACTGAAAGAAGGTCAAACGGGTTCAGATGGCTAACAAATTTTTTTGGCCATGAAATAGTCTAAATATTTGAGATGTGAAGTGCAGGGGAGGGAACCTCAGCAAAATGTCATCTAGCCCAGAAGAAAGGGAAAGAAGATTAAACAACCTCGGTAGCTCATTCGGTCGCGATCTAGATGTAGAGATAAGACGGGAAAGGATCAATCTAAGGGAAAAATTAACTCAAGACTTTGAAAGAGAAATAGCATTGGCTGAAGCATGCGCTAGTCGTGATGATTTCGCAGAAGCACTCTACCACAGAGTTATGGCTGACATGGCTCATAGAATATTAAAAGAACTTGAGATGGATGGATAATGATTATTAGTAATAGCGTGGACGCTAGTTTATGTTACCCATATAAAGCTATTTCATATATAGTGCTAGATTTTTTTATCATGAGGAGGGCACAATGGAACGGAAAGTGGCCTTTCTTACTTTCTGTGGTACTAACTGTTTGATTCCTTATGGGAGAACTGAAAATGTCGTTAAGAACTGTACTAATAATAGATGACAGGAAACTGAAACAAATGACTAAAGATCTGGTTATGCATCTAGACTTGTTTGCCATAGAAAATTCAAAAATCAAACGATTAGATCATACTACCATTCTCTACAAATCTGGGCTAGAATGCTTCTATCAATCAGGCCGAACATTTTAGGTACTCAAAATAGCAGCTTATCATCGAAATTTTTCTCCTTCATTTAATAAAAACCTAACTAGAATCAGCTGTTGACAAGAATAACAGTATGTCATGAGTTGATTCCATCATAACGACTTTCTATATGTATTATGTGCTGTACCAAGTGCTACTAGTTTGACTTGCTTGAACAGACATGGTTTTACACTATATTCATTAGTTGTTTTGATCCTACATGCAGTAAAATGCCAAGCTATTTCCAGTGATAGGTACGTCAGTATAAATCCAATTGCGAGATATGCCAGACCAGCTAGAAGTTCTATTCCCATAGCAGTCAAGTATATAACGTAATTAATTAAGAAGCTTAAAGACTGAATGTTAATTGTTCTAATCAGACCTGAGATTTGAGGTAGTATTATCCCTACTATGTATACGACTTTAATATTGACTACAAATTTAATTCGCCATACTATGACAATATTCCTAAACTACCTCTGATACAAGAAGAATTATGCAAGATGTCTTCATATTAATTTATGATAACCGAACCAGGATTTGTCTCAAATAAGTGTACTGTCGTAGGAATGGCAGAAGAGGAGGTGAATGGGTTCAGATGACATTGGCGACTCGGTATAAGGAAAAGAAGTTAGTAGAAAAAGAACCTTACCACAAGCTAAACACCCATATAACAATCTACATAATTCTCATTGGCTGTTTAGGGGTTGCTACAGCTACTCTAATTTCCATAGTATATGGATCTGCCACTTTTATGACTCCATTTTCTTCATCTCCATCCTCTGAAAAATTAGCTACATATCTTGGAAGTGTAAGCGGCTTTGTAATAAGCTCAGATAGTTTGCCAGTAGACAGAGCATCAGTAGTTGTTTACAAGCATATGGGATTAATAGATTCAGCAGACAAGAATGCAGGCTACTCCACTTCTGTAGTAACAGAATCTGATGGTTCATACGCATTAGACGGTCTCCCAGCAGGTGTATATAAATTCGCAGTTACGCATCCGAATGGTACTATTCAAACTATAGACAATTATGCAGTATGGCCTAGTTCCAGTTCTTCATATGTTTTTGTAGCAGAATGACGATGGTGAAGCGAGTAGTGGCGCGCGCAATCATTCTATTTGATCCCTCATTGGGCATGGAATCTGTCAGATTTAATATGGCACATGACTTGCTACTGAAAAAACCAAACTCTCTTTAATAGAAATAGAAAGGAAAAAGAATGCGATTTTTCGGCCCATCAATCGTATTTACTTTGTATTTTGAAATTCATGTTATTTTTCAGGGTATTTTGACATCAATCTGGGATGACAGAGTGACAGAGTAAATACTATTGTATGAACAGGTATATTTATCTTGGAAATCTTCAAAAAATTGATAGCTGTTTTTGTGTCGAAGATATAACATATCTTCAGCACACGAAATACAGCAAAGTGGGATTTATTGACCCACAAATTTGCTGCTGTTTATTAAGTTAACTGAGATTTACTCGTGGTTGAATTCATAAATATCCTATTATGGGCCTAGATGAATTAGTCTTATATGTCTGCTTGGATTGTATTATCGACCTGATTGATGAATTCATGCTGTGACAATAGCAGTACCAAGATGACTAACCAATTTACAACATAATTAGCGAAATGCGATGAGTCGGGGGAGAGTGTCTGGCTCTGATCTGTAGAAACAGAAAGCGTTACAATAAATTATATAGATCCATAGATCTAATTTGAATAAATAATAAAAATAGCTAGTTAGCTATCCATCTGTCTTTGAATCGCATGCAAAGTAATCTCCTCCGCCGGATGATATGCAACCCGATATGAAGCCCTCATAGTATGCATGACTATAACCAGTGTTACCGCAATCATTCTGCTGCGTTTGATTGAACGAGCCACTGCGTCCAGCTTCAAAGCCAGCCTGATAACAGGGATGATTCTCATCGTCATCATTGTCGTCGTCATCACTACTACTATACACCATCGAGTTGCCAACAGACAGGGATGCCGCTATTGTACTGAGAAGTACTATTGCTATTACGTATGCTTTTGTTTGCATTCTAGTATACCGGTCGTCCGAACTAGTATTTAAGTTCTATATGATTAGTCAATATCATTGTTTATTAGGTTTCGGTCAGATTAGGAGGGAACGAATCAACCAGTAATCGCAGAGGGTGGGGATGCTCAAATTTAGCTCTCCTTCGTCCCCCCTATATTCAGCTGGAATATAATAATCAATTTTGATAAATATCGTCATGTCAAAACATGACTATACAAAACTCGTTCCTCTAAAAACGGAGCCTGAACATCAGACTCTCGAAACACTAGAAGAGGTTAGTCCACAGGAGCAAAAAGAAAAGTTAGTGTTGTCTGAACTAGACACAGAAATAGAATGTCCTAAATGTACTGAGATTATGGAGCTAAACTGCAGGGAAGATAACGCCAAATCTTCCGCCATAACCCTATTTTTTTATGATGAATGACCTATCACAATGGTCTAGACTGATTTAATCGATAATTATCAATCCAATTATCGTTGGAACTTTACCCATCGGTAGTAGGAATGGAAATAAACAGATCCTAATTACCGGTGTATGGGACTGATCTAGTCTTAGGGAACTAGCGTTTCCCCCAACCTTCACCTAATTTGACCTTTCTATAATCCTACCATTGGAAATGACTCTGCAAATCCGCTTAGTATTCTCTATAGTTTCAACAGGATTTGCGGACAGAATTAGGATATCTGCTTGTTTGCCAAGTTCAATAGTGCCTGTCTGATTCATCAAATCAAGAGCCTCTGCCCCATTCTTGGTAGCAATCTTCATAACATCCGACGTATTGATACCTGCCTCGACCAACAATTCTAGCTCATGATGTAAACTTTCTCCTGGAACAAGTTCAAAGTTCGGTATATCTGTACCTGACAGAATTTTTACTCCGCTATCATGCATCATCTTTGTAAGTCGTAAGACCTTATTCCAACGCTGTTCATTTTGGGGATCAGCAAAACCTTGTCTAACAAAAATTGCTTCATATACGCTCAAAGTCGGATCAACTGGTATCTGGTTCTGGACTAAGCTTTCTATCATATTTTTAATCTCAGTACTACTAAGGTCCACCAGATCAAGCCATAGCGAATGATCAAATGGACCTCCACCAGTACGATTGAAGATTCTCTGCTTATCTTCTGGCAATAAAAAAGGGGATACGGGAACTCCATGTGTTAGAAAATCAATTCCGAGATTTGCAGCATCAGTCCAAGAAGTAAGATAAAGATGTCCAATAACTTTTATTCCCTGACGTTGAGCTTCATCTATCGCTGCTTTTACTAAATCCGGTTTCAATCCAACGTATAGCTTGATGTAATCTGCGCCTGCTGCCGCCTGATGACGGACTTCCTCCATGACCCCTTCCTCAGTAGTTAATTGTTTTTCTACAAATGGTACAGGAAATTCAGGAGTATTTAGAAGTCTACCAGCCGTAAAAACTTCAGGTCCACTTATAGTTCCATTAAGTACCTCTCCTCTTATGCGCACTGTTTCATTAGTAGGGCCCCCAGGATTTCTGACCGTCGTAACTCCGTAATCTAAAAGCATACCAAGCATATTTTTGGACATAGTCTGGTTATAAGAGTTCTTTCGTACTCCTGCTATATGAGCATGCATATCGAAAAGTCCAGGAATAATATATTTTCCAGTTAGGTTAAGAACTCTTTCGTTTGATTGTGATCCATTGCTATCATTATTTAATGTTGAATTATCACGAAAATTGGTCTGATTAGTGATTGCAACTATTCTTTTGCTATCGTCAATAACTAGTACTGAATCAGCTTTTTGGGGGCCACCATTTCCATCGATTAATGTAGCACCATCCAATACCAGTGTTTCATTTCCATTCCCTGTATTCAGTGACGATAGAGACTTGTTGTCAAGGGCTTTGAAATTCACGGCCCAGATATCAGCATCACTTGTTGTCTCTAACAACGAAAGTATGTAAAATGAAATTATGAATAATGAAGGTACACCAATGAGAATCGTGTTCATAATCTTATTCTTCTTAGTGAACTCTTCTGATTTATCCACTATTTCACAAATGATATGAGACAAAAATAAGGTAGCTAATAACTTGACATTCAATAAACTGGAAGGCAGTAGCAGTCGTCATCAATGAAGCCCAGTACATGTACTTGCGAATTGAGTCATCAAGCCTTACCAAAAATGTCAATAGAAAAGTAGGTTTTCAACTTCCTATGAATATTCTGGGCTTTCCTTGAGGCTATAGGGGTCATAATGAAGAGATTCTTCTTGTCACCGTCATAGTCGAACCAGATAGGTTGAATACTAGGACCGCCCATTTCATCAATGGTAGCCAAATGCAGATTTAACCTACTTTCAAGAAACCTATCAACTTTCTCTTCAGTCATTGAGTAGATACTACCCATAGCTCCTGTAATCTTCATCATTCATCAAAAGATAGACAGATTACATTATAAAGATTTGGAAGAATTCATTTTGCCAAGAAAATAACTTACAGAGGAATGATGAGTTGTAATCCGGGAGGGGTGGAGATGTGGTTGTTATTGTTAATGATGATACGACGAATGAGATCGTCAAAATTATCAAATCATAATGCTTCTTAGCTCGATATAGATGCACAGAACAACCTTGGGATATTTAACCCATTTCGATCAGCATGAGTTACGACTCTCAGCTGAGTACTCCAAGAAAAGTCCTGGTAAATCTTCTCTTGGCTATGTGAAAAGCCTTCATACCTCTAGGTGTAAGGCTATAAGTTATGGTCTTGCCTACCTTCTCTTCCTCACGCAAAAAACCCGCATACTTAAGACTCTTAAGAGCAGGATAAATTGTTCCTGGGCTCGGCTTGTCGCCCCTTCGTTTTGCCAGCTCATCTGCTATTTCCTGACCATGCATCGGCTTCTTAGATAGTAAAAAGAGAATCAGAAATCCTAACAATCCTCTCATGTCACAACATTCTTCGTCCCCGTATCTGGGCATGATTATGTATATAGGATATCCGATATATATAAATACACCTTATTGTATATATCGTATAGCCAATATGACATATGGAAGCTGTGGTTGTGGTAGTAGTAGTAGGACAGACTTTGGAAAGGTAAGAAGCTTTTTAACTAGAGAAGAAAAGGTTTCAATGCTAAAAGAGTACAAAGACGACCTGGATAGAGAAGTTCAGGGAGTAACTGAAAGAATCAAGGAATTAGAAAATTAGAAAATAAGTAAGCTTAGAAAATAATTAAGCGATCCCCTTTCCTTCCATATTTTTTATTTCAATACATTTCCTTTAGTTGTAAAACAATAAGCCTCTCA
>JAATVS010000098.1 GCA_014523695.1 Nitrososphaerales archaeon TH5895 | reverse complement strand
GACATGTAACGGATCCTGTTTACATTTACACCCAGCGTATCAGCCTGTTTCGGATTTTCTCCCACTGTTCTTATCTTTAGACCAATGCTCGTCTTGAAGAGAAAAATATGAGTCAAAGGAATTAGTAGAAATGCTAGATAGATCATCGCATCATGATTAAAAATAATAGGTCCCAAAACAGGAATCGAGCTCAAAAATGGGATGTCAATAAGAGGAATGGTCGGTACGGTGGGCGCTACTGTGACTACTCCAAATGTCAGTCTGTACAGCAGTGCTGCCAGGCCGACTCCTAAGAGCCAGATGGCTAGACCTGCAACCAGTTGGTTCGTGCGTAAGCTTACACTTAGAAAGGCCATGAGTGCCGCCATGACCATCGGACCTGCAATAGCAAACATTATTCCTACGATTACATTCCCTGTGACAAACGTTCCGATAAACCCCGCAAATGCTCCGATTAGCATCATTCCTTCAACCCCTAGATTCAGGACGCCTGAACGTTCTGCTATGTTTTCACCAAGTGCAGCAAAAAGTGCGGGGGTGCTCATACGAATACCTGATGCAACTATTCCAATAATAAAGTCAATCATCTCTACCAATCCCTCAATTCACCCCACATTTTCCCTCTCCGCGGGTGGACCAATCTGCTTTCCATGATTCTCTATTTTATCTTCATTAGATCTCTTGAATCTTTTTGGAAGATGGATTCTGGTAAATACTTCTCCGATTAGGACGAAAACAAGCACTAGGGCCTGTAGTGTTTGAGCAAAGGCAACTGGTATGCCTAACGTTCTATACATAGCCTCGGATCCTGCGAGTAAGACAGCAAAGAAGAAAGCCACAAGACATACTCCCAAGGCATTCTCTCTCCCCAACAGTGCAATGATCACCGCAATGAAACCATAACCGGGAGAGATACCCTCGATGAGTCGGTGTTGGACCCCAGCTAGAAGCACTGCTCCAGTCAGTCCGGCCAGTCCTCCGCTTATAGCCATAGTTATCAGAATACTCTTCGTTATATTCATACCTGCATAACGCGCAGCGGAAATATTCATGCCTACACTCTTCAATTCAAATCCAATCTTACTTTTCCATAGAAAATGGACAAAGATGGCTGCCAAGGCTGCTATGATTAATCCTGCATGCAATCTAGTACGGTCAATCAAAATAGGCAGCTCAGACTCAGGAAAGATATCTGGACTGTAAGGCAAGAACCCTGGCGCTTTGATCGGCCCATGCAGGAGGTAAGAAATAAAGAGAAGTGCTACGAAATTGAGAAGAACAGTTACAATTATTTCACTTACTCCCAATTTGACCTTAAGCACAGCAGGCACAAGACTAAACATAGCTCCAAATGCAATACCTGCAATGAGAACCAAAATAACCGATACTACAGGGATCATACCGACCACCGCAATCCCAACCAACAACCCTCCCAGAGCGCCCATATAGAGCTGACCTTCAGCACCAATATTCCATAGTTTGCATTTAAAGGCAACAGCTACTGCAAGACCAGCAATGAGCAGCGATATGGTCTTTACAAGAGTATCTGCAATTGCACGAGTGGATCCTAGTGATCCCTTTATGATTATTGCATAGGCTTCCAAGGGATCTACACCTGCTGCATATAGTATAATTCCCCCAACCAAAAAAGCCAGTCCACCTGACAGGAACGGGACAATATGTTTAAAACTTAGTCTCTTTCCAAGGATGAGAGTTGTAGTCAATCTTGCAGATCACAATCTCCAATATTACCATATTCAATAGGTATCATTTCAAATACTCGCCTCCGCTACATAGCCTCCCATTAATAGGCCTATTTTATCGACGTCTGCTGTTGCCCTGTCGAATACCCCCATTATCCTACCAGCGTATATCACAGCTATCCTGTCGCTAACTAGGAGAATTTCATCCAAATCTAAGGATAACAGTAAAACTCCTACTCCTGAGTCTCTTTGTTTAAAGAGTTGTTTGTGGACATACTCGGCTGCACCCACATCCAATCCTCGTGTAGGATTATGGGCTATGATCAGTTTATGTTCCCTTGACAATTCTCTTCCAAGTACGATTTTCTGTAAATTACCGCCTGATAAATATCGTACTTGAATATCTAAACTGGGAGTTCTTACATCAAAATTGGTGACGATCTCCTCTGCAAATCTTTTCATCTCGTGTTTGTTTAAGAATATCTTGCCTGAGTATGGCTTACTATACCATCTATCCAGAATTAGGTTTTCAGCAATAGAGTACTCTAGTATAAGACCAGTATTGAGCCGATCTTCAGGTATGTAGGCGAGGCCCCATTCTCTAATCTGCTTTGGTGACATTCCTGTTATGTCGCGTCCATCAATGACTACCTGTCCACTCTGAACCTTTCTCAAACCAGAAACTATCTCTGCCATTTCACTCTGGCCATTGCCATCGACACCTGCAATTCCCAATATTTCACCTTTCGATACCGTTAGCGACAAGTCCTTGAGTGCTTGGACCGCCGAGTTATTCAATGCAAACACATTTTTGATCTCCAGTACTGTTGCATGTCCAGCAGAGGCTTTTGTATTAGGGGATTTCTCAACTCCTACGTGGATCTCACCTTGTTGATGACCTGTACTGTGTGTTAGCGTCCTTCCTATCATCAATCTTGCAAGTTCTGTTTCGGTTGTCTGTGAAGTCATCACTGTGCCAACAACCTTCCCACCTCTTAGGACTGTTACACGCGTACTTGCCTCAATGACTTCTTGCAACTTGTGTGTGATGAATATTATCGAGAGGCCAGCCTTTACCATAGCAGATAACGTCGAAAACAAAGCTTTTTCTTCCACGGGGGTAAGCATTGAAGTAGGCTCGTCGAGAATTAGAATGTCAATGTCCCTGTACAGTGCTTTTATTATCTCTACCCGCTGCTGT
>JAATVS010000577.1 GCA_014523695.1 Nitrososphaerales archaeon TH5895 | reverse complement strand
TTGTTTTAGCTACGATCCTCAGTTGAAGATTTCCTCATCACAATGAATCTACTAAATTGAAAAGGAGAGACGGTTTGGCAGTTACTATTTCCTAATGAAAATAACTCACTCGTTCTCTGAATTGATTATTTGTGATATTTTTGATTTTGTAACACTCCTATCCCAAAAACACGATTGGTCTTAGATATTATACAATTTAGCAATGTTCTATAAACATCAACTCGGGTTATAGTTTTTCAGACTTTGTCACTCGGGCGAGGATACTGCGATGACCACCCTAATGATTCTTTAAGACCATGAAGGGAGCTAATTCCTGTGGTCAGGATCAACGAATTACTTTGCTCTGTTATGTGATCTTAACCATTATTGACTAAATTATCTAAATCATAATATGCTGTCAAATACTGAATTCCTTTTTCAGTAACCATGTATTTTTTTGTACCTACATCGCGTTCTATCATTTTACCCTTAAGTAATTCTGTCAAGTAGTGGCGAGCTTGGTCATATGAAAGATAAACTTCGTACATCACATTCAGCGTGGTAGCACCACCTTTTCCACCATTTGTTTCATGTGCTCGAATTGCATCTAGTATCAATGCCTTGTTTTCGGTGGGTTTTCTCACTATTTTCGTGCTGCGGTTAAGCAATATCGAACAAGTGAGAAAATGGTATTTATGAGGACCTTCAGTTATTGTAGAAACTTAATTGAATCACTATTTGTGATCAGTAAATGACACAAATAAGGATCATAGTATTTAATTTGAACTTTTGGCAGAGATTCATTTATGTTAGGTTAAACTAGGAGATTTTGTAAAATTTGATGCTAGTAAAAATACTCATGATATGATCGTAAATTTGTAAAACCCTAACTGTTGATTCTGTGTCTATGGGTCCTTCTCCCATCGTCTCTCATGAGACGGGGGCATTCACGTGGTCTATATGAACATGATAAGAATTGCTCGGGTGTGATCATTCGTTTATTTCTCGCATTTTGCTTCCATCTTGAAAATTCTTCTCATATCGATCTGCAATATAACTTCAGAAGTGTCATAAAGGCTAGTTTTAACCAGGGGATAGAGACTTCATTGGCAGACTCATATCCGTTCATAAATCAAAGTCTGGCTAACTATTAGGTCTAATTCGTTGTTGAATGATCTATTACGTAAGGTAAAAAGTCTTACACTAATTGCTTTTAGAGAAATGTTCTATAATTCCAATAGCTCATGCCTAAAAGTATTCAGATCAAGCGATCCCATGCAATCACTGACATAAGTGCATGGCACATACTTACGCTCGACGATTTCACTAGATATAATCAGAGTATAAAGAGCACTAACCGAGGGTCTATCGAATCTGTATATTCAGTCATCGAGAAACAAAGCGGACAAGTTACCACCAGGCATATTGAAAAAGAAGTAGGGTTAGATATAGGAACCGTGCGTTATGCTATAAAATACCTCACAAAGGAAGGCAAGATCCAGCGAGTTAAAGGATTAGGAACTAACAAGATAGAATTTTATTACAAAGTCTGTTAGCCTAGGTAGGTCAGCAGGGATCCGAAGGTGATCTGCAGAACGACTAACTGCGCAGCAAAAACACACCTTGGTAATTCGTAAGTTCTACTCTGACACAATGAATTTCTTGAAAGTTGAGATTCTCTTCATGGGAGGAAGAGTTTCAAGAAACGGTTCGACTGCCAATCGGTTCTCTACATTTTTTTCATATTAATAATTTAGTAATATGCTCGGGGTATTCAATTCTCAATACCACCTCACAAAGTGCATTGCAGTCATATCCTTCGCCCAAATCCTTTTAGCTAACTATCCTTGCTTCACCTCTCGATCGACCAATGTTAAACCATATTGAACCGATGCACCTCCATCCGTCCATTGGGCAACCAACGGGATTTTAGAATGATCGGTAGAATATGATGCAGTCACAATGATCAGGCAAAAAAGTATACCAAGAATTAATACTATTATCGCTTCTATATCTTGACTCATTCAAATCGATTTCTTTGCCTGAGTAGTGTAATACCTTAATAGCCAATATAAAACAATCCTTCAATTATCTATACTATTCTTCTCGATCTACCATAAAATATATCATAGAATGCTTTTATTTTAGAAAAGCCATTCTCTTGTATGGTCGAGGATTCAAAGAGTGGAGAAACTGAAGATAATGAAGCGAGAGAAGAGATAAAGGAGGAAGTTCATGAATTACAAGACTATGAAAGTGAGGAAAGGGAAGGAGAGGACCGTGATCCAGAGGAATAGGGTATTAAATTTCTGAATGTGAATATTCAAACTAAACTGCCTGATAGTATGATGAAACAGTCCGCTCTTTCCCGCCACTTATGGCTCGATATACCAAAGATGTCCTCCTCCTGAACAGTGTCGATTATGAAAGACCTCGTTGTTATAGCAGAGCCTGTAGATACTCGGGTCAGTGACAATTACATTGCAAATATTTGACCCTATCTTCGGATTTTCCTAATGAGAGAAAAAGTAAAAGGTAGCCATTTCATAGTGAACTTCAGTTGTCAAAGACGAAGATTGGGAAGATTATAACCCTTGAAGGAATCGAAAAGTCGGGCAAGACTACCCAAGCACAAATGTTAAGTCATTATTTGAGGAAAGAGAGGCATCTAAATACGGCTCATTTTGATCTCCCTGACTATCAAACGGATGTAGGCAAGTTGATAGATAAATACCTTAATTATGCCGAGATGCCTGCTAATCCTGAGGTATTACATCTTCTTTACGCAGCAAACAGGTATGAAATCAGAGATGTGATTAATTTCCATCTCAATGATGGGTATGTAGTGATAATGAATCGTTACTATCAAAGTAATCTAGTGTACGGATATGTTAACGGATTAGACACTGATTGGCTATCTATATTGGATGAAAATATGCCTCGTTCAGACCTGACAATCATCCTTGACGCGCCAGTACAAATCACCGAAAAGCGAGGTACTCCTGTGAATGAGAACCGATTCGGCCCTGCGAAGGAATTTATTGAAAAGGTAAGAGAAGCCTTTTTGAGCTTAGCAGAAAAAGAGAAGTGGAAGGTGATCGATGCAACTCGAAGCAAGGAAGACATCCACAGAGATATCATAAGAATTGTTGAGAACCAATTTTGAAATTGATCTCAGGCAAGCCTTGACTTGGACATCATCTAATCACAAAGCGTTGCACTGTCTCGGATCCGTACTTCAGATAGGAAATGAGATTGCAATTTTGCTGATATCTCTTGAACCTGGCTCTTGGGATGTGATAGCCAAGGTTTCTGCAAGTGAGCTCAATAATGAGGTAAATCTATTGCTGCTATGTTTGTGGCATATACATTTGTCCCACATGCTCGGAACATAACATTAACTGCGATCATGAGTTTGAATTCAGATTGAGGTCGAAATCCAGGGGCTTTCTAGAACGTTCTGATGAAAGAAGACCAATTAATTGAATGGCGATCCTACATCCTCAGATACTTTTCCACTTCGTCACCGATGAGAGTAGGAGCTATCGTATTGTAGTTATTTGTGTTTGCCACCTCCTCGTGGTTAGACGTGGAATTCGTCTCTTGAGTTATTTCCTCGCTGTATTCAGGATGTTTTCCCTCTTCGTTAATGAGTTCTTTTAGAAGTTGGACTTGACCTAAAATTTTTCCCTTTCCTAGATCTGAAAACCCATTGTTCTGTAAGAAGGATAAGTACCTAACTAGAACATTTAGTTCATTTAACTTTGTTTTAGCTAATTCTAACGTTATCATGAGGGTTTGACGATAGTGATGATAGTGCTCACTTCGCTTAATTACTTGAAGGTTGAATATGTTAGATAACACTCTGCAGAATAATTAAGCCCGCATGATCTGTCAACCCAGGTCATGATCCAGTATCACATTGAGTATTGCCGTGCTAAGGGTAACTTTGAGCTAAACAGTAAATTTCAAGACACAGGTACAACAATTCTATGTCTGCACTTAAGCCCAACCACACCAGTAGTATATCGCCCCAAAATTTTCTGAATTCAGTTGTAAAGAAATTTGAACTTGCGCAAGTATATACCTTACATACATACAGATGAAATAATACACTTTGCAAAGGTCTCTAATTACAAAATCACCAAGAACTACACCACATACAATCAGAACAACAATATCCTCATCCCCAAGAACCTCAATTGCCGTCGCAGTAACGATCGTCGCTCTAATGATTCTTGGATCTTCAGCTCTTAGCATGATCCAGCAGACGGTAGCTGGGCAAGTCGATACAATTCAACCAGAACAAGAAAACGAATACGTGTCATCTTCGGAGCGGATAGCTGAGCAAGAGGCGCAAAGGGCTGCCGCTGCATCAGAACCGGACTACAGTAGCAATAGTGTTTCGCAGAGATTAGATTATGCGCACTTTGTTCCACTGACCAACAGTCCAGGAAATCAGGTAAAGCTACTACTGAATTACTCATCGCTAGATCCGTCTATGACTGATGCTCCTATTAACGCAGTAATGGAAGTATACGCAGCGAATCAAACTCTGCTAAGGACTACCTCATTTCCTCAACCTCTCTTACTTAATCAATCAGGAGAAATACAACTTGCTACTACATTCGAAGATGAGTCACTGAACAACATTACAACAAGAACGATGTTAACAGATGGGGAGAAGGCGATTCCAATCTCCAACACTTTGGAAACCAGGCTTGCTTTGGGACAAAACATTTCTGACACCGGAGAAAATATTACAGGCACAAATTAGCCACTCACCTTTATTTTCTTTTTATTTTATTTTGTCCAATTTCCTATACCGTTCCAAACTGGAGATCCATTCGAGATTCATATTTTTTGAATATCAATTGTATTGTTTGCATGAATATGCAGAGTTTTCCTGCCAGCGAGTATGAACAAGAATACAGAACGAGTGAACTATGAATTTGTTATGTTGAATATTTCAATAAGAGAAGTAAGTGAATAAGAATCTTATTCATTATATCCGTAATTGACACAAAACTTGTGTTGAGTGTCGATTATACCAAGAAAAAAATAAAGATAAATCCTCAAAATAGGAAATTCTTAGGGTGCCCATTATGCCACTCATCAAAATACGTGGTCTTTACATCTAACATAAAAAATACCAAATACCATGTTCACGAATTATACTGTCATAACTGTAACGTTATTTTTTCGCCTTCCAATGCAACTCTACCAATAGAGATTATAGATACTTAATTAATTTTCAATTCCCGTGGGACATAACTTAGATCTTTCTGTTGAGACCTCTACAGAACATGGTTGACAAAATTAGAGGAATGCGGGCGCGAGCCAATTCCATTGGGTCTTGGCAAGTCAGATGTGGTTAAAAATTATAACCTAAAGATCCTTTAATAAATCCGATTATCCACTGATTCTATTCAAACATCCCGATTATGTTATTCCGTTGATCTCTTATTTCGCCCCCTAGGTCTGTGAGTCCGCTGCCGACGGCCGCGAGGATTTGCCGCGTGCCATTGTCAAGAGCCAAAGAGTTGTTCTGCGATATCATGGTAACCTCCTCTCCTGTACGGAATACAGATGCGATTGTTTTCTCTAAGGCTTCATCTGCCTTCTCGACATGAGAAATTGCTCCCGAGGTGTTTCCTGCAAATGCGAATTGATATCCAAGCGATAGCTGAGATTGTATCTCATTAAACCCGAAGGTACTAACTAATTGATTCTTTAGCTTGTCCCCTTGACTGGTTAACTCATTTTGAATATCTTCACTTGCTTGATTCATCATGGCACTGATTTCCCCAGGATCTTCAATAGTGGCATCTGTTGTTGTTGATGATGCTGTTGCATTTCCCGTCATAACTATTGACGTCAATAATAGTCCTATTACTCCCAACAACAAAAACACCATGTTTGTTCCTTCGATGGTTTGTGGAATTTTCGTACTCAAGGTCAATTAGTCTAATGAGGTGTGAATTTGTAGTATAAAAACTCGATAGGGTTGCAACAAGAGCCAAAAGATTCCAGAATTTCATACACTAGAATCTGCCAAATATATACGTAAAGTCTGAATATTGATTTACAGAAAAGTGTCGTTACCCTTGATGTTTACCTAGGGTGTCTCTTAAAGCCATTTCCAAATAAGGAAAGCGAAACTTGTAACCAGATTCAATTAGACGCGAAGGCATTACGCGAGTGCTCGAAAGCAACAATGCATCGGTAAGTTCTTGACCTACTATCCCTCTTAACATAAATTTAGGAACAGCGACGACTGTAGCTCTTGACAAGGTCTTTCCTAACGTATCTGTAAAATCGGTGTTTGTAACAGGATTAGGAGAAACAGCGTTTACCGGTCCGCTAAAAGTCTCGTCTGCAATCATGGATAATATAATCGTGAGCAGATCCTCCAATGCAATCCAACTTACATATTGATTCCCTCTTCCTATTCTTCCTCCCAAACCCCATTTGAAAACAGGCAGAATCTTTGCGAGTAGGCCTCCAGACGAGGATAACACTATACCCAGTCTCAGATTGACCACGCGAATTCCAGCCTCTTTTGCTATCTGAGTCGTATGTTCCCATTGTCTACACAAATCTGATAAATAATCAACAGATGGAATCTTGCTCGGAACAGATGATGCTCTGGTACCTGCTTGACTATCCTCAGATAATATCTCATCACCCCTATTTCCATAATACGCAATAGCAGATACAGATACAAGTACCGACGGAGGCTCATTGAGTGAGGCTAATCGCTCACACAAAGTAGTAGTAGTATTTATTCTGCTTTCAGATAACTTTCTTTTCTTTTCCTTCGTCCATTTTCCAAATATGTTTTCTCCTGCAAGGTTAATTACTGCATCGACATGATGGCTGTCTAATGCATCTAGATTGAAGTAACTCCTAGTTTGGTCTTTACCTGTTTGTAAAGAGGGAAGAACGTATGGACTACTGGAAAGCGGAACTACTTTGTGTCCACCTGTTGTGAGGAAAGGCATCAGGGCGCTTCCAACAAAACCACTTGAGCCGGTGATGGCTATAGTCAATGGGCTTCCGCTTTTTCTTATACTATTTATGGAAGAATGAGTACGAAGATCTTGAGTGATAGTTCGATGACGGTAGTCAAAAATCTTCCGTAGATTTCTATCCACAAATCGATGTGCTGCCAAACTGCCTATTCGACCAGCAGGAAGTGAATATTCGATACGATCCTCTAGCATGCAAGATGTGCCAAACCGTTCAAACGAATGTGAATGTACAAATGAAGAGAATACCCCTTTTATCTGGATATCTTTGAATTGTTTATCCGGGATGTATTCGGCATGCTTAACTACCCATTTCATGGAGATGGGTCCAAGTTTTGTTCGAAGCTTTACAATCCCATTATTTTGAATGCTACCGCTGCGTCCAATTACCTTGAATTGTTCCCATGGTGGTTTTAGACGTTCGAAAGCGCCTTCCCTTATATGCCAGGCAAATACTCTCTCTAAAGGTTGATCAATTCTGCTTGAATGTACGAAGGATTCCACTCGATAGCTATATTCTTGTTCCTACATAAATTGATAGGATTTGCAACTTCTTGACTACGTAATGGGAACGTTAAGTGAAACTCGACGATCCCATAAAAATGGCAGATAAATAGTGGTACGATGATGTGCGTATGACTATCATAGATTTCAAGAGGACTCACCGGATAGGGTTTTTCGTTTTCATGAGTATGATCAAATCCAATTCCTTATTCTAGTGCGAGAACTGGATCTCCCATACGATGAATCGATCTACCTATTAGGCGTATCTGTTCATTCTTTTGCGATTCATATACCATCTGTAAACAAAATAAGCAATGGCTATAATTACCACGGCGATTATCAGAGGACTGAGAAGGTATATGACAATAGCTGCGACTATGATGAGGATTGCTATTATTGCTATATCCGACAGCTTTAGGTTAGTCATTGAGATCCATTTCGCATTACGATCACTTAAGATGGACGTGTACTATGTATGGCACCGAAGTTAATCAATTGCAAAAAATTCTATTTAAGGCAAAGAAAGTAAAAGTCAGAACAGATTTGTGGATAAGTATGGAGGATAAGAGCAATTTGATATTGTTGAAAGAATGTACCAAATTTCAACAACCAAAGGACATAATAGATATGAAGTTGGCCAACTGACTTCTTTAATTTCTAAATAAGGCAGTTCTGTTTTGTCAAACAGTTAAATCGTATTATCAATGAGATGAGTTAGCAGCATAGGAACTAGTGAAATTAGCAAAAAGTGGAACTAAGTATATGTGGAATGGACTTGGAGAACATACATACGTAATTTTCTTCTATTGTTAGAACACAGCGAATCAAGGCGATCTCCAGTAGGCGTGGTTTGATTTAAGATAACTGTCAAATCAATAAGCTGTTAACTGTATATTAGAGCCCATAAATCTTTGCTCATGGATATAACGGTCCTCTTTGAAAGCTACAAAAGAAAGAATTTTATGAATATTACATCTCGTTGCAATATAATGCACGCCGATTGCGCTATTTCCTGTCGGATGACTCTAATGATGTCATTAATAGCCGTTATTATTGTAAAGGTCAAATTTACATAATTCTTTTTCTAGTTGTAGAAGAAAATGCCAAATTATTATCAACTAGACCTAGATACTTAGGAATTCTGCGGCTGCACCGTACCCGAATTTTCACTTACTCAGGAATTTCTGTAATATATTATAAGCATGTTCTGCGTATTAATAGGAGGTAAGTAAAATAGAGGTGAATTGGATAACCAATGGCGTGTAAAGGTATCTGTATTAGACATAAAGCCCAGAAACCAGTGGGCTCAGGACGATATGCTGCTGGTCAAAAGCGTTGTCAAGTATGTGAAATTTTTCTCAATTGGATTGGTCTCTGGTGCCCATGCTGCGGATACAGGCTCAGAGGAACACCAAGAAATTTCAAATACAAGAATAGGCTAAGGGAGCAAAAAATGATGAAAGACGAGAAGAAAGCTACTCATCCAGTACTAGTGCGTATCAACAATTCATAGTATTCATCAAGTGCCGGCAATGATTACGGCAGGCTGATAGCTCAGCGGTAAGAAGCTATCATTTCTTTCTAACGGAAGTTGAGAACATCATATCTTATTTTTGTTTTATATGTATTAATATCAGTAAAATCTTTCATCACCTATGACTGCATATTTGAGAGTGTGTGATGAAAAGATTTTGAAAGAAGGTGATATTATGGGTTTCGATTATGAAGTTAATGTTGACAACAGTCAAAGCAAAGCCAATAAGCGTCTATTGATAGCCAAGGTAGGCGGCAAGATTTATGCAACTGATGGAATATGTACTCATCAATATGCAGATTTATCTATGGGAATCTTGAATGAAGATGAAAGAACAGTTACATGCCCCCTTCATTTATCCGCTTTTAGTCTAGAAAAGGGAATACCGCTGAATCCTCCTGCTGAAGAGCCGTTAAAAACGTATGAGGTATTTATCAAACCAGAAGACGGTGGGATTTATGTATCATTACCTGATTAGAGATCGAATGTTATATAAAGGGGTTTAACAACCCAAAAGTGCTTCCTGTTACTCATGGAAATGTCGGTTAAACCTTTGATGCTTGGTTATTGAATATATTCAGAAAGGTTTTAGAACATCAGAAATGAAGCATAATACTACGAAGAAATCAAAGAGAAAACATGGGATTAGAGCTGGACAGAGACCAGCAAATGAAATCAGCGATGATGATATTAATTTTTTTGTTCACAAATTAGGAGAAAGATTAGAATCTGGTGAATATCCTAAACTAAGGGAATTGGAGAAAATGCTTAAGCCACGTCTATCATCTCCAAAAATAATTGCGACATTGGGGTACCTTCAAAGGTCTAGGTTGTTAGAGGTCGATCTTGATGGAAATATAATATGGATAAGGTGTGATACTTCTGGAAGTATTGATAGTGGAACTTTATATGATTCTGCTGTTATGAGTGATGACTTTCGGAAGCTTATACAGAAATACAACCACACACAACAACATACTGACTAGTATATGCTACAATGATCCGGACTGCCCAATCAGATTGTGTTCCTAAACCATATTCTATAGGAGTCAGAGAGTAATGGATACAGAAGATGTGAATTAGGAAAGACAATGATATCTCCCTGAAGTATTTTACCATGGCCCCTAGAACCCTTTTTTTATCCAACAAAAAAGATAATAGCGCTATGAATTCTACATCAAAGAATTGATCCATTTCGTGACGATTTCAAACGCAGCTGCTTCTAGTTGGCTGATAGTAAGCCTATTGTTGGCGATAACCTCATCGGCCAGTGCAATAACCTCACTTATACCAACGTCTAATTCTCGTCTCTCTCTTTCCATGAAATCACTTTGAGCTAATGGAGCGTCCGTTCTTCTCCTCTCCTTCAAATGAACAAACCTAATATCTGTTGATGCATGTATCGCAAGAAGTCGTACATGCCCAACACGTCTAAGAACACCTACCTCAGCGATGCTTCTAATTCCGTCAACAATTAAAACTGCAGTATGTCCATTGCCTATCGATACTAATATTGGATCAATTTTCTTAATAACTAATTCAGCCACAGCCCCGGGACCAAACTCTTCGCGCAGCTTGACCATCAGTTTCCCTAAATTTGTATCATTGAGGTCGAGATTAAGCCGCAAGGCCTCTTCTCTAATTACGTCACCCATTGTTATTACAAGGAACCCCTTGTCCTTCAACGAGTTCGCAACTGTGGACTTTCCTGCACCTGGCATTCCGGTCAGACAGATCACGATTAGCTTCCTTGTAGTTGAATCATCGGTTGTCTTTTCTACCAAATACCCTTTTCCCTCTATTGAACTACCTTACAAATCACTCGGTGATAATAAGATACTTCTTGATCAGATAATGAACCAATTCAAGAAGAACCACTTTCGTCTCAAGAAGTAGCACTTTCCTGTAGCTAACATTAATACAAATAGAATGTCTCAAGACATGATACCAAATTGATATACCTGATTATTTATCAAATTTATAACCCTGGAAGGGAAAATGATCATTTGTGGTCTCGATCATGAGGGTTCTCAGGAAGATGGAAGCAGCATTGTACACTTCAAGATCACCCAGAATTACTGCTCTCGAATCCCTACGATGTGAAGAAGGAAGCGACCCATTCAAAATATTAATTGGAACCATATTGTCGGCTCGTACGAGAGATGAAAGCACAACCAAAATAGTGCACAATCTGTTTCTGCGATTTAGGAGTAGCAAGGAATTAGCGGGTGCAAGCTTGGAAGAAATAAAGAAGATCATCTGGAGCATAGGGTTCTACAATGTCAAGGCGGAACGAATAAAGGGTGTTTCGAGAATTATAACCGAAGAATATGAGGGAAGAGTTCCAGAATCAGTAGAAAAACTTTTGCAGTTACCTGGAGTAGGGCGTAAAACTGCTAACTGTGTGTTGGTATATGGTTTTAACAAACCTGCGATACCTGTCGATGTACATGTTCATAGAATATCAAACAGACTTGGAATTGTTAATACCAAAACTCCGGAAATGACAGAGATTGAACTAGCTAAGACTGCTAGGAGGAAAAATTGGACTAGGATCAATAATACCTTTGTAATGTACGGCCAAAACATTTGTCTACCAAGACGCCCTAGGTGCGATATATGTCAGCTCAAAAACGATTGTAGTTACTATCGGGATAAGATACCAAAGTCAAAAATAGCTTATACTAATGTTTCGGATTAAATCAGCGAGGATAAGGAGCAGGAGAATTGAGATTTACGATGTCCAACTTTGAATTGTGCAGCCGACGCTCATACTTGAGAATAAGCAAGAATTAGTGATTATTGAAAATCATATCTACCACAGTTGAAGTAACTAACAACATAACCACAGGAATTAGGTATAGCACCCCGGATCATTAATCTTCTGACTCAATTCGTTTTCTATTTGTATTGTTGTTGTTTTCTACCTGATGGTTGAGACCATTTCGCTTATTCAAGCCACTAGTTGAATAT
>JAATVS010000576.1 GCA_014523695.1 Nitrososphaerales archaeon TH5895 | reverse complement strand
TAAGGCGGATTAGTTCTCTTTTTAAATACTACTAGGACCACAACCAAACCTCCAACGCCTACCAGCATAGCAAATGGGAGGTAAAATACTGGAGACTCTGAAGGGTCGCCAAAAATTAAATCAAATGAAATGGTACCAGCATATGTGTTCAATGGGGAATTTGAGCTATCCTTACCATAAATTGTTATGTAACTTGGATTGAAGCCATCGAGGGATAGCCTATCTGTTACTATCCTTTGCCCATTATTCACTGACAATCCTTGATTATTTCCATGTCCAACAACTATTGAGTCATCTTTACTCCAACCACCGGTGTCTCGCTCATACACTTTAATATATCCCGATTCTTCAGTGTTTACTGCGGTCCAAAATTTGTCAGATGTGCCGCCAAACATGGCTATCTCAACAAACTTCTCACTTGGACTTGCTTCATGCAGTCTAACGATTGTCTTTGCATCGTCCCTCTGTGCATAAGACATGTTGTTCTGGATTGTCAGGATCCAATTTTCTCCGATAGAAGGGTTAAGAGTATAATTAACCGGGTTTCGCCGATCCGCGTTGGACACGTCATACGCAAAAGTAACTTGATCACTACTTTTTGTCTCGGTAGTTTTAATTGGTTGAAAATTTTGCAAGCGTTCTTGAGTCTGTCCCATCACGGAACCAAATTGAATAAGAAAACTAAACAACGACAAGAGAAGAAATACTCGTAAGGCCATCTTATTCCTCATCCACTCATTCATAGCAATATTAACCGTTATGGAATATTTGCCTTTATCTTAGGAATGTATTACTGAAGCGATGGTCAGATATTCAAGCTAAGGAGACAGACAAGAATGCATTTGATGCAAAGTATTTGATTGTCTAACCCGTACCTAGGCAGCTTTAGTTTGGGACAATAGCATTGCGTAAGACAGATTTGGTAAAAATGTACCATCCTCCAAAATCGTCTTTACCGCAGCCATGGTAATATAGAACTCAAATCTTCTGAACAACATTGTGTATTCTGAAAATCAAACTAGTAATATATGGCTGGGATGCATTAACCTCAAAGATGTAGATGGTTGTCCCCCAACCGATACAAAACCAACTTAAAAAGGAGGCATTTTATGGATGCGTCATTTGTGGATGTCCGGTTCTTGAATTCATAGACTTCACCTTGACTGGGATTCAAGCAGACAAGCCTCCTTCTCGACAAGAGGTTTTCCTTCCAGAAAATATGGTTGCAATCTGTCCATCGCACAATCAAAAACTTCAAGCTGGTAAGATAGATCCCACATTCTTGAGATCTAGCAAGAATAACCCTTTTAGCAAGATCCATGACGATCTTGCATTCAGGACAACATTCTCGAAGGAACTCACTGTATCATTGGGAGGTTGCACTTTCATTAACACTTCAAGACTATTGGTTGTAGACGATTTTGATCTCATCAATGTTAGAAGATTGGACCAAAGGTTCCTCCTATTAGATGTTAATTTCTTTGATAGGAGCAATAAATTAGTCGCGATATTATTCGAAAATGGTTGGAGTTCGGAACGGAGTAGAATTGGAGACTGGACCATAGAATATCTTCAACCCAAGAAACTAATTTTACAGAATAGCAGAGAAAATATGAACCTTGAGGCTAGAATCGAAAATGATACTGAGCTCCGGATTGTCTGTGATGGTCTATGTTATAATAATCAAAAGATAAAAATTACTCCGCATGAGGTTTTTTTGGACGATAGAGAAATCAGTATTGATATCAAAGGATCCGTCCTAACAAATTATGACGTCGGAATTAGAGCTGAGAGCATTATTTTTTAATCTTGTTATCTATCAACCCAACCGCTTCTTCATTATTTGACGAACGGCTCTGTGTAGGAAAGTATGACTCTGGCAACCTCTGGTCGCATTAAATGATCGGCTGGCATTGTTCCGGAGCTTACAAGCTTTCTCATCTTTGTACCACTAAGTTCCTCTCTTTCTTCGGAATTGTGGGGACATATTTTTGCGCTAGAATACCCTCGACATTTCTTACAATAATAGAAGGCTGGAAAGAATACTGGTTCAATATCTAGGTCTGGATATTCGTTGAAAATCTTCTGCGCGGCCAGCGGTTGATAATAGTCACCTACACCCGCGTGATCTCTTCCAATAATGAGATGCGTGCATCCAAAATTCTTGCGCATTATTGCATGGTGAATTGCTTCCTTCGGACCGGCATACCTCATCTCTGTATGAAGGGTAACAAGCATTGCACTACCACTCGAATAGTAACTATTAAGAAGAGTTTCATAAGTCTGGAGTATTACTTCGTCCTTAAAGTCTCCCATTTTTTTCTTACCAATCAAGGGATTGATAAATAGACCATCAAATAGACTAAGTGCAGTCTTCTGCAATGTTTCGTGGGCTACGTGTGGTACGTTTCTGGTTTGAAAGCCTACTATACTTTTCCAGCCTCGAGTTAGAATTTCATTCCTGGTTTCAGACGGAGTCTTCCTAAGCTTTCTTGATTGCGAAAAAGGGATTCGGGAAAAAACATGTATTTTTCCACCTACCAACACGTCATTCATATTCATAGTTTTCATCACTCCTGGGTGCTGCAAATCAACTGTTTGGTATATCTCTTTTGCAACTTTTAGCTTATCGAATTGATATGTATCCTCAACGGACATAACCCCAAAGGCTTCACTATTATTTACAAGCGAAACCTCGCCTGCATCTTTCATCTTTAGTGCAGTTTCGTTATCAACATCGAGTACAATGGGAATAGTCCATGGCAGACCGTTTGACAATCTTCCTTGATTAACAATACTCTCAAAATCAGTTTGACAAACAAATCCCTCTAAGGGGCTAAATATGCCATCAGCAATGTTCTCAATGTCATTCCTTATATCGGTATCAATAGCAATGGAGAACATATCATCAAGATTTTTTTGGCGAGGATCAAATCTATTTATCAATTTACCTCCATGTGGTGGAAGCATTCCACTTTTTGCCAACTACTCATTCACTTATTCCTGGTAGGATCCCAGTGCAAACCGCATTCTTTATGTGCAGAACTCTCCCACCACCATCTCCCTGATCGTGGATCTCCGTTTGGTTCTACCGCTCTAGTGCATGGCTCGCATCCTATACTTGGATACCCTTTGTCATGAAGTTTATTATAGGGTACATTATTGCGCTTGATATATCTCCAAACCATTTCGTTATCCCAGTCTGCTATGGGATTAATCTTGATTATATCGTTATGAATAGAATCAATTTCTATCTTGTTGATGGCAGATCTGGTTAACGTCTGTTCTCTTCGTAAGCCGGTTATCCAACCCGACAAATTTCTTAGGGCTCTGTTAAGAGGATGAACTTTTCTAATTTCACAGCAGAGTTTTCGATTTTCAACAGACTCATACATCAAATTCATTCTATGAGTTCTGAGCATACTCTCTAGCTCGTGATGATCAGGACAATAAACGCGCACCAAGATTCCATATTTCTTCCTAATCTCATCCATTATATCATATGTTTCTTGGTTAAGTCTACCAGTGTCTAATGTAAAGACCCTTGTCTTCTCCCTATCAATTTTCGACATCATATCAATTATGGCCACGTCTTCGGCTCCAAAACTTGAAGCTAGAGCTATTCCCTCACCATATGTTTCAATGGCCCACCTCAATATCTCTTCTGCAGATTTGTCTCTAATACTCCTCTCCAAATCTTGTATCTCTATCCGAGTGGATCGATTAGGTACGGATAGACCTGCTTTTTTTACCACAATGGTTCGTACCTTCCTACACTTATAATTTTTCGTTCTTAAACAGGTCGCTATGAAATCAACCAGAATTCATAAATTTAATGTGGTCTAACATCAGACAGAAATGAAGAGACTGGTATGCAGAGACGTAGGCCTGGACTGTGACTATGTAATTCTTGGAGATTCGGACGAGGAGGTGACTTCCAAGGCTGTAAAACATGCGTGGGAAGCTCATGCGATAAGCGTTGAGGAAATGACCTCAGATATGAAGACTCGGATAAAGGAAAACATACAAGGTACTGAATAAAAGATAACATTTACTAAAGTAAAATAGTGACATGCATGAAGACGAAATTGAATCTAAAAGCTGGATATCTTCTAAATTACTCACTGTTAAATTATCTCAAGGGAGATATAACGAGAAACTACATGTATTAAAAACCTCTACACACAGATTGGAATTTGTTTCACACATGACGAGTTGGGTTGACTCTCTAGTTATCTTCTCCAAGGCGAAATTAGAACCTCCTTTGACACCTAAATTAAAGATACATCAATTCTGACTTTGTTCTGCCTGATGCGGATGGAATGGAGCTGTTGTGCATATTTTTTTGAACCAAAGTTCTATAATGGATCATATTCGCCAAAATTTGAGGCCGGGTCCAATAAATCTTCCCTGCGCCCGTATTAGTATTTCCGTATTAATCTAAGACGTTGAGAGTAAAGTTAGCAATTTCTGGTCGGATAGGATTAAATAAAATCCCATAAATGGGAATTTCGATCCTATACTGGCCTGATTGATTGAATTTGTAATTTAGCATAGGCACCGTCATTTCTCCTTCGGTCGCGTGTAGAGGAACCTCTGGTTGACCTGTTGAATTAGTTGCTTGGAATACTCGACTATTGTTGTCATATATTCTTAGATTAAAATCCACATGCTCTTGCAATGTACTAGTCCCCGGCTTTAGAAACGATACTTTGAATTTGGCAGAATTATCATTTGTTTTGACGGAAAATGGGATTGGCTCCAAAAGAACATCTAAACTTAATCCACTAGTTGCATTTAGTAGCGGCGATATGTTGGCAATAAATTTCTGTGCATATAGCCAGTAAGGCGTACAAAAAGAATACCCGACTAGTATTGATAAAACTGTTAATATTAAGGCGTATCTGCTCCATATCATCTCAGTGGGACTATCATTTGTAAGAATATTTATGATTTACCATTCTTCATAGCACGACATTTGTAAACAGTTGGCAACAAGATAGTATAGCATTGACGCTCTTCTTCTTATCTAATATATTGATTATGAGTGGAGGCCGCAATTGTATTGATGAAGTTTTCTTCAATCCAACTGAAAATCCATACGAGATTCATTACCTTGAAATTCTGTAACCTGTATTGCAGAATTGGCTTGAGAGCTGTTATTTGCGTTACTGTTGGCACACTTCAACTGTTACCACTTAAAACTCGAAGTGATATTTTAAACGCTTCACTATAACTCTATAAATCTTTTAATTAGTCAGATGTTGCTGTAGACGACAATTTCAAGTCTTTCGCGAATCTCATGACATAAGGCGTTATGAATGTAGTTATTATGGTTACTATGCCTATTATAGGAAATATGCTAGTTGAGATAGCTCCGCTTTGCTGACCAGTTTTAGCAACAACCAAGGACATTTCAGCTCGTGCAGAAGATAAACCTAGACCAGTCCTTAATGCGGTATTCCTATCATATCCAGCCTTAAGTAATACCACGCTTATTATCACCAATTTTGAAGCAAACGTTGTTACAATTAGAATTAAGGCGGGGAGAATCAAGTAAGGAATCTGTGATATGTCCATAAGTGCCCCTATCGAAATAAAGAACAGTGCCGCAAATACATCCCTTAATGGAACTGTTACTACTCTAGCTATTGCTGCACTTTTGGATTCGGCAACCAATACCCCTGCAAGAAATGCTCCGGTTGCTACTGACAATTCAAGAGATGATGCCAAGAAAGAAAGTCCGAAAGCTAGGCCTAGTATGGAGATGAGAAGTAAGGCATAATCATTCGTCTTTCCTACTTTGTCAATTATGTTTGGAATGAATCTTGAACCTACGGTAAGAGTAATTCCGATAAACGCAGTTACAATTGCAACGGAGATTCCTATCTGAATTATAGATGCAGTTTGATTGCTATCATTTAATCCCTCTATGGCTATGGACTGAAATATCCCCAGGGCTGTAATGGCTATAATATCTTCAACAATCAGAACGCCTAGCATGAGCGTGGCTGACTTATCTCTAATCATATTTAGCTCTTCTAGGATTCTTACTATGACTATAGTACTTGAAATAGACATGCCTAACGCAAGGAATAACGAATCTCTAAAAGAGAACTGTAAGGCCTGAGCCACATAATACGAAATAATCATAGTCCCAATTGTTTCACTTAACGCTATTACAATAGATATTCTACCCACTGACCTCAGCTTAGCAATGGGAAAGTCAGTACCAATAACGAAAAGGAACATAATAATTCCTAACTCAGAAAAAGCGTTCAGCGTATCAATGCTTTGAATTAGGCTAAATGGTGGTGTATGTGGACCTATTATCATACCAGCTATTATATATCCTATAATCATAGGCTGCTTTAGTTTATGAGTAACTGCGAGTATGACGGCGGCGACAATCATGACTACGGCAAAATCCTGAACCAGAAATACGGAAGACAGCGAATCTCCAGGAACGTTTGATTGCATTATGATGTCCTGGAAAAACAATTCGATAACTACTTTTGTAGGCGGTACATTATTAATAATTTGGTGTCCGACATATCTATAGTATCTTAATAATTTCTATCCGATTTCATATTAATATTAGTTTAGATTTCGAACTCGGTAAAGCTACCTCAAATACGAGAATTTAAAGTAAATTTGTAAATTAGCATTGTATTAGTGGAGACGGATAGCCATCATGCCTCACTTGCCCAACTTGATACCTATTGATTGACCCATTCCTATTGTCCCACATATGCATTTTTTTTAGGCCTGGATAGCACAACCGGATTGTGGAAATGTCGATGAGCCCCTCTTGAAATACTATATCTTACTATTGCTAACAAAAGGTACCATCAAACAGTAGGTCACTTGTTGCAACTTACAAATATGCAACAAAATGCAAGAGTTTATTTTCGACACCAACTATATCGGTATTAACGGTTACTGAATCAGAATTCATAAAAAAGAAGTTGAACCTTGTAGAATTGCCTGGTGAAGGCGGATTTTATAGGGAAACTTATAGATCTGACTTTTCCACCACTCACACCCCTACTCGTAAAAACAAAAGTAACGTATCGCAAGAAAATAGGCGTCCCACGGTAACTTTGATTTACTATTTGCTAGACGGAAGAGGTCACTTTTCTGCCTTCCATAGGCTTAAATCGGACGAAATTTGGCACTTTTATAGGGGAAACCCTGTAACGATATATATCATTGACAATGAAGGTCATCTAACACAAATTAGGCTCGGAAATAATATCGATCATGGAGAGCAATGCCACGTGATTATCAAGGCCGGTTTGTGGTTCGGAGCAAGGGTTGATGATGGAGCATCATTCGCACTTATTGGTTGTACGGTTACGCCAGGGTTTGACTACAAAGATTACGAATTAGGAACAAGAAGCAAGTTGATTGGGATGTTTCCGAAGCATAAGACTACAATAATGAGTTTGACTAACGAATAATTCTTCAAAAACTAAGCGAGTAGCGGTTAATCCCTCCCTAAAGCGCAAAGTAGCCTACGTTCGTCCGTATATGCGTAACCACAACAATTTAAGATCGATTTTGCAATTACAATCATGATGATGAGGATAAAATATGGTTAGGTTGATCCAAACCGATAGGACAAAAGAACTTCTGATACTAGAATTACGCAAGAGCGAAATGGAGGACATTCTGAATTCTATTGATTCGATGACTGAACGACAGCAAAGATTCCTCCTAGAGAATCTCCCTGCGACTGAGGAGGATAGAAGAAGGGTTGATAGATTTAAGCACCTAGGAGAAGATTTTCGGAGATTGTTGTTAAGATCATAGCTTAGTACGACGTCCTACCTCTTACAGTGCCAATTCACTTGGTAAAGAATATCTTTAAGATGCAAAAAGGGATAAATGGATCACAAAAAAAGGCTATTGCCTAGAGTACTTAGACTTGTGGAATCTAAAACCCTTAATGTAATATTGACGATGAAGCAAATACCGATGTAATCCAAACCTGCAAGTTATTCAAATGCCAAAAGTGGTAGCGAGTATCATTTTCATCTTTCCCCGTTTTTTTTATTGGCATGGATAATAAGCCATAATGCTAGCATCAACTTTTTCGCTTGTGTCTTATCATAAATATATCATAAATATAATATAGTATACTCTAAATCCATTTTTATCAGGCCGAGTATTATTCTCGGAGAGTCAACTGTACTACTTCCGCAGATTTTGAGAATGGGCTGAAGATCAGGCAAACCTAGATGCTTATTATTGATAGCTTTTAAGCACATCACTGCCATCGAGCTTGATTTACCTGTCATTATCTTCAGTACCTACGACTTGTTTTTCACACGTTAGAGTGCTATCAATACAATCTACTTCCAGTGATTAATGTTTGCATTGGCGACTAGTTATTATTGTACCGTTCGTTTCATACGTAATTTTTCCTTGCCCTTTCTATTGTTTGGTGACGTTCTTAGAGGGCACTTACAGCATGGACAGATATATCCATCATGAAATAAATATACTTCGCATCTACGACAATATTTTATCCCAAGACTATAACTTCCAATACTTGAACCCATTCTTGTACATATATTGCGACAAGGCAAAATGAAACATAATAAAGAACAATATGAATATCCTAAAAGTATTGTAATACCTCGCTGTGAGGGGGAGTGTCTCCTATTACCGTTGGTTATCCATTAACGCACGCATGAACAGATGTCTGAATTAGATGCTGTTCGTTTAAATAATAAGATGGAAAATCTGTGCGCATACCATTATTTTATTTGAGGTAAAATTAACTGCAAAATAACATCTTAAATTAACTTCGTATTGACGAAAACAAGATCCTTGCATGGTTGTAAGCCTCATTTCTTATCGTCTTGAAGAATGTTTCTCAACCTAGTCTTGTGCTTTTGCCAGATAATGATGGCAAAGATAGTTGGGACAACAATGACAATTAAGGATACTAGGATATAACCCATCATATCGGAGACACCCCAAAAGCCAAAAAAGGTGGACTTCACTTCAATTGGGAAAGTAAAGGAGACTTGACGACCGGTAAAATAAATATCATAGATATCCACAATCAGACTATAAACACCAGGTTTTTCGAATTTGTACTGATATGTATAATGCCCATATGGGACAGCTATTGGCCGATCCAAACTCGATAGCATACTTCCGTCACCCGCGATTGTTATATCCACCGGGATTCCACTTACGTCATCGCCGTTGATGGCGGATATGGCAATAAGAATCTTAATAGTTGTATCTGTTCGTGGCTGTAGGGGATCAGTTTTCACACTAACGTCGTAATTCCCCATCCTTTGTTGTAAACCTCCCGCCGGCATGTCTGCATTAGAATGAGAAGGCGAGAACAATAGAATCAATAATCCAAATACGATTCCTATCGTACAACTCTTCCCAAGCTTCTCATGGTTGGGATGAATATGGTAATTATAATGCAGAGAATTGAGCCATATCCAAGTACTTAAAGGCAGGCGCGTGGTCAAAAAATCCTCAATAACGACTCTACAATTCCACATAGCCCTTCAATAATTCTACCTTCAACCGTATATTTTTCTTGTCATTAACCCAGTATCTCTAAAAAAAAGACATCTCGATAGAGAGATTCCATCTACAGATAATTTATTTCCGCGACTACATTTAGTATATTAGATCCTAGTACAAAAGGTCGCTGATCGCCATTGTGGTGTCGTTCCCGATCATACTACTAGATCTAGCAGGGATTATTCTCTATTGTTGCCGAAAATATGATAAATTGATAGGCGTGCGAATTCATGCTCGCCTCTGAACGAAACTCAATTAGAGAATTTAGCTAACGGATATAAAAGTTGTGACTAAATATATCTCAGATTTGAGTTTGTTTCAGATCGAACTTTCATGTATTCATTGGATTATAGCAAAAAAATATTCTTGTAATAAAGGACTATGAAAATGACACTTCCTAACCTCTAGAACTAATTAAACTAACCCAATTATACTAAATCATTGCTCCAT